>DASXSW010000354.1:0-11433 GCA_036505755.1 Binatia bacterium
TTCTACACGAAGGTGCTGGACTTGGAAGTGCATCGGTTCAGCAGCAAAGTGATCTACATCAAACACCCGAGCACGAAAACCTACGTCGTCTGCGCCCAGCGCCAAGAATTCAAAGTTTTCTCGCCAAACTTTCGCAACACGTTGACCGTCGAGTCGAACGACGCAGTCAAGGACGCTTATCGAGAATTCGGCACGGTGGGCAAAGAACTGGGCGTGAGCGAGCTCTTCCCGCTGCAACAGAACGGTTCCTCGACGTCATTTTGTTTTAGAGATCCCGGTACCAACTGCTGGGAGATCACTTCGCCCTCACCCTTCCCGCAAGCGGGCGAGGGTTAGGAAGCAATAGGCGAGGCAAGCATCAGTGATGTTGGTGATTTACCAATCAAGCAAGAATCGCAAGCGAGACTCGTATGACTGAAAAGCGGCTCGAACAAATGGGGCTCCGCGATTTGCGCGAGATCATGCGCCACAAGGTGCCGGCGGAAGCATGGAAACATTTCAATGGCGCGGCGGAAACAAAGGCGACTTTTCATCGCAATTCTCGCGCGTTTCGCCAGTATCTCTTCCGCCAGAAGATTTTTCACGACGTGGCCGATCCAGACATTTCCGTGGAACTTTTCGGCCACACGCTGCCGATCCCGGCGATCACTGCGCCGGTGGGAAGTTTTAGCTTAATTGGAAAACACGCAGAGCGCGAAGTCGCCGAGGGCACGGATCGGGCCGGAGCGATGATGTTGGTGAGCCAAGCGGCTAAGTTCAGTCCCAAAGATTGGCGCGTCGCGGATAAATCGCCGCTGGTGTTTATGGCCTACATGAATCGGGGCAAGGAAGAGGTTTCCGAGTACGCCAAGCTTTCAGAGGATGTGGGCTTCGCCGCGGTGGGCATTACCATGGATACCGTCAAGCCGGTAAAGATCGGCGACGAACTGCCGTTATCCACAAAAGATGGCAAGCCGCGCAGAGGACATAAATCGACAACCAAGGATATCGAATGGATGAAGCAACAGGTTTCCCTGCCGGTCGTGGTCAAAGGCATCATGGGCGCGGATGACGCGCGCGCGGCGATGAACGCCGGCGCCGATGCGTTGGTGGTTTCGAATCACGGCGGCCGCATTCTGGACTTCAACCGCGCGGCCCTGGAAGCTCTGCCGGAAGTTGTTGACGCCGCGGGCGACAAAGTCCCCGTGCTACTCGATAGCGGGATTCGAAGCGGTGGCGATATCGTCAAGGCGCTCGCGCTCGGCGCCAAGGCCGTCCTTACGGGGCGGCCGGTTGCCTGGGGCGTTGGCGCCTTCGGCGCCGACGGTGTCGCGAGAGTATTCGCTATTTTGGCCGAAGAGATGCAGCGTGTGATGGTTATGACCGGCGCGGCGCGGGCGCGCGACATCACCAACGCGATATTGTTCCGCGACGATTGGGGAGGGGCGCGCGCCTTATGATGTTTGTTATCTGGGCAATCGTTTTTGTTCTCGGGATTTGGATCATTTCGACTTACAACACGCTAACCGCACTCAGGCTGCGGCTTCAAAACGCCTGGAGGCAAATCGACGTGCAGCTCAAGCGGCGTTACGATCTGATTCCAAATCTCGTCGAAACCGTCAAAGGGTACATGCAGTACGAGCAGGATACGCTGCAAAAAGTGATCGACGCGCGCAGCAAAGCGATGGCAGCCACCGGAGTGAAAGAATCCGCCGAAGCGCAGGCCGCGCTGACACAGTCGTTGGGAAAAGTTTTTGCGCTGATGGAAAACTACCCGGAGCTCAAGGCCAGCAAAAACGTTTTGGACTTGCAGGAAGAGTTAACGACGACAGAGAATCAGATCGCCTTCGCGCGCCAGTACTACAACGACCTGGTGACGCAGTACAATACCAAGCAGCAGGTCTTCCCGTCGAACATGCTCGCCGGCTTTTTCAAGTTTCAGCCGAGCGAATTCTTTTCGGTGCCCGAAGCGGAGACCGCGGTGCCGAAAGTGAATCTCAGGCTCACGCGTTAGCCAAGGGCCCAACGCTGGATACACCGCAGTTACTCGACTTCGCCGCTCGCCAAACGCATAATCAGCGTTGGAGCGCCGCGATCGTGGGTTTTTTCATTTTATTTTTTCTGTTCATCGGCGGCGCTATCGATTACCTTTATTTCGATGCGTTCACCCGAGTTGGCCCGGCGTTTCCTGTCGCTACGATATTCTCCCTCGGTATGGCGACGGTCATGACGCTAACTGCGTATTACGGCGGGAGCGGTATCATCTTAGGCTCGGTCGGCGCGGAAAAACCCGATATGCAAATTCCCGAGCACCGGGAACTGCGCAATATCGTCACGGAAATGGCTTTGGCATCGGGATCGGCGATGCCCCAGCTTTACGTGATCTACGATCCGGCGCCCAACGCCTTCGCCACGGGCACCAACGAGAAAAATTCGACAATCTGCGTGACGACCGGCCTGCTAACCCTGTTAGATCGAGAGGAAACGCAGGGCGTAATAGCGCACGAGATGTCGCATATTCGCAACGAAGATGTCTTGCTCATGACTCTGGTCAGCATTCTCGTCGGCGGCATCGCTATTCTTGCCGACTGGGGACAGCGTGGTTTCTACAGTTCTCGCTCCGGCCGGCGATTGGGAAGTAAAAGCCCGCTACTTTTTATTCCGCTGTTGCTTTTGATCGCGCTGTCACCGCTGTTTGCGCGGATACTCGCCATGGCGGTGTCGCGGCAGCGCGAATACTTGGCCGACGCCACCGCGGCGCAATACACTCGCAACCCGGGCGGGTTAGCGCGAGCGTTAGAGAAGATACGCGACGCCGGCATGGCGTTTCAAAAAGCCACCCGCGGCACGGCTCATCTGTTTTTCGTCAATCCCCTGCGGCGACGGCTCGACGATCACGACGGCGGGCTGGCTAATTTGCTGACGACGCATCCGCCGATCAACCGGCGCATCATGTTACTCTATCAAATGGCAGGTATACCTCAGTCACTGGTTCAAGGTTCAAAAGTTCAAACGTTTAAGGGAGCGAAGGGACCGCAGTGATTCGTTGTCCGCAGTGCGATCGTGAGATGAATGGGGTCACGGCCCACGCGAATCCGGGCCAGTTAATCATTTTAGACCAATGCCCGAAATGCGGCGGCATCTGGTGTGACAAGTGGGAACTGTTTCCAATCCAACCTGACGAAGCGGCCCGATTGGAGCCCGCGGATGAAGGATTGCTTCGCGAGCTCCAGCCCATCGACGACAAAAGGCAACTTTACTGTCCAAGATGCACGGCACAACTGCTCTTTGCGAAAGATCCTGCTCTGCCACTCGACCTCCAACTTCGCCGGTGCTTGAAGTGCGACGGTATCTGGCTCAATCGCGGCCAGTTCACTCAATTCAAAGCGGTGCAGCAAAAGGTCCGCGCCAGCAAGATGGGCCACGCTGAACTTGCCGGGAAATTAACGGAAGTTATCCAAAATCCGAAGGCGTGGGTGGTCACGGGGACCAAGGGGATGTTCGCTTATCCGCGCGGAGAAGAAGAGGGCGACGAGACGATTCAAGACTCGGTAAAAAACGCCGCGAAACTGGTGCTGCAGACGCTCGCGCGCATGCTGATCGGCGTTTGAATCTCTACGGGTTTGGATTCTCCGTAGCGTGGGGCGTAAAGAACTATTTCCAGACTGCGGAGAGTCCGTCATTCCGGAATGTTTCTATCGGGATTCCAGGCGAGATCGGAACTGGACCCCCGATTAAGGCATTCGGGGGTGACGCCTTTGGGAATTCTCATCGCGATGGTCTGATACCGCATTCGCTTGCTGCGGGTAGTTTATTCAACTGTTCATCTGGCCTCACACGAACGCGACGAAGTCGATCTCGACGAGCGCGCCACGGGGCAATTCCGCCACCGCGACCGTCGAGCGGGCCGGTTTCGCTGTGGCAAGATACTCGGCGTAAACCTCGTTCATCGCGGTAAAATCCCCCATGTTTTTCAAAAACACGGTCGCCTTCACAACACGGTCCAACGACGAACCTGCAGCCTCTAAGACAGCCTTGAGATTTTCCAGTACTTGACGCGTCTGTTCTGCGATACCGCCCGGGACAAAGTTGCCTGTGTTAGGATCGATGGGAATCTGTCCGGCGGTGTAGACGAATTCTCCGACTTTGATCGCTTGTTCGTAGGGGCCGATCGCTTTTGGCGCTTTATCCGTGACAACCGTTTCTTTGTTCATGTTCTTCCCTTTCTGATCGTCCGCGCATCCTACCCTCTCGATGCGCTGCTGGCAAATGTTGGCGGCTAAAATACCTTGCACAGCCGGAAAACTTCGTCCTATGATGCGCTCAGTTCACGATCCTAAGGAGGAAAGGCAATGAGACACTGGATAAACACAATCGGCATCTCTCTCTTGCTTTCTTCTGTTGCCTGGGCGCACGGCGAGCATGACCCGAGCGCGGCGAAATTCCTGGCGCCATTATGGGTTTGGTTAGTTGCCGGCGCGCTGCTGCTTGTCATTGCCTTCGTCTTAATCCGACAGGCCAAGAGAGGCACGCTCATCGGCGAGCGCTTTAGTGGTTTCAGCCGTAACGCGCGCTTGCTTCTTTTGCGCAGTCCGTTCAGCGGGTTGTCGGTGAGCTTGCTCCGCCTGCTTTTCAATCTCTACCTGCTTGCCGTCGGCTTCGACATGCTTTTTGTCGCTCAATTTGCTGCGATCAATTGGACCTGTCACGGCCTATCCGTCATTCCCTCCGGTATCCTTTCCGACTTATTTGGACGGCGACGGGTTTTCTTGATCGGCTACAGCGGCAATTTGCTCGCCACCACAACGGTCATTTTCGTCACCGACCCAACATTGCTGCTGGTTCTCGCCGGTATTATCGGACTATTCGAAGGCGGCCATGCCATCGTCGGACCGCCCTTCATGGTGGAGCAAAGTCGGGAAGATGAGCGCGTGCATCTCTTCAGCCTCAACGGCGGCATCCAAGTAGGCGCGGCGAGCGTCGGTAACCTGGCCGGCGGCTTGTTGCCGTTATTGTTCGCTTCGCTTTTTCACGTGAGCCCCGAGAGTGCGCCGGCTCTTCGCGCTGCGTTGCTCTGTGCTGTGCCGATCATGCTGTGCTCGGTGATTCCGATCTATTTAATTCGCGAGGAATGGAAACCCATCGACATTCGCCGCTGGGTCAACGGCATCGAGAGCTATGGGCGCATCGGCATGCTGGCGATGACTGAGGGTTTGGTCGGCTTCGCCATGGGTTTTTCGGCGCCCTTCTATAATCTTTTCTTCGATCAACATCTCAACGCGACGACGACGCAGATCGGCATGATCTTCGCCGTGGGTTCCATTGCTTCCGCGCTGCTGACGTTATTCACGCCGCTGATCGTCCAGCGCTGGGGGCGAGTGCGCACCGTGACCCTAGTGAAGCTGCTCGGCATTCCCGCCCTGGTTCTCTTAGGAATATCTGAAAATATCGTGTGGGCCGGTGTACTTTACGTGATCACGATTCTTTTCGTCGGCGGACCGTATCCGAACAAAGGAATTTCCGATCCGATCTATAGTCTGTTTGCCATGGAGGTCGTAAAAGAACGGGAGCGCGGTACGACCAACGGCATCATGCACGCGTTCGTCGAGTTTCCCATGGGGATCGGCGCCGGATTAGCTGGGCCCCTGATGGCTCTGGGCGATTGGCAAACCGCTTACTTGATCGGTGGCGGCGTGTTGGCGACGGCGTTTGTTCTCTATTATCTCTACTTTGTGCGCTACGATAGTCGGCCGGTGCCGGTGTTGCAGCCGGCGCCTGCGCGTTGATATTGGCAACAAAAAAGGTGACCGGTGACCGAAGACCGTCCCTCTTCGGTCGTCGGTCTTCTGTCGTCTCTTGTAATGATGCTCCACGTGCTGAATAGGTTGAATAAGTTAGTGACAAGGAAACCGGAAGATCCCCAATATGAAACTCTTGACCGCCCACAAGATTCTCATTAGCAGCGCGGTGGTGTTTTTTGTTTTCTTCGCTTTTTGGGAATTCGGCAACTATTCAAAGGGCGACAGCTGGGCGGCGTGGCGCAGCGGTTTGTATCTTGTCGTGGCGCTGGGCTTCGGCGTTTATCTCAAGAATCTCAAAAGGTGGTACAAGTAGTCCGACACCGAGCTATGGGCCGCCACCTGATCTTTCTTCTCATGCTACTCGGTTTATTCCTGTGCGCGCGCCATCGCAGCGCCGCGCAGGTCGCTGAGTCAAAAATTGCTTTGTTGGATTCTTTACCCGCCGCAGAACGGCAGGCGCGGCTAGTTGAAGGCGCGCGGGCAGAAGGCGAAGCGATCATTTATCTTAATCTGGATCAGATTGTCGCCAGCGCGCTGACCGCCGCCTTCACGAAAAAATATCCCGGCGTCAACGCGCAGGTGGCGCGCTTTTCCGGCGCGTCGATTATCGCGCGCGTCGACGCCGAGGCCCGCGCCGGGAAGTTGGCGGCCGACGTGATCATGAGCGGTGAGCTCGGCGTTCTGTTGCTGATCGACAGGGGCGTCATGGCGCGCTACCGCTCGCCGCAGCGCGAAGCCTATCCCGAGTCGTTTCGCGACAAAGAAAATATTTGGCACATAGTCCTCATCAACGTTCTCGTCCCTGCCTACAATACGCGGTTAGTCAGTAAAGACGACACTCCACGGCGACTGGAAGATCTCCTCCGCCCGCGCTGGAAGGGCAAGCTGGCGATGGACAGCCAGTCGTATTTCTGGTTTGGTGCATTGCTGCAACATATGGGCGATGACGCGACGATGAAATTAATGCGCGGACTCAATGAGCAAAACTTGCACCATGTGCGCGGCCGGCGTTTGCTCACGCAGTTGGTGGCGGCCGGGGAATACGATCTCGCCGTGGAAACGAACTTGAACTCGGTACTAAGCATGTCTCAGCAAGGCGCGCCGGTATGGTTCGCGCCGGTGCAACCCTTATTTCTACGCCCGAGCTTTCTCTTTATGACGCGTACGGCGCCGCACCCGCATGCTGCGGCCCTGCTGATCGATTATCTGCTTTCAGAAGAAGGCCAGAAAATTCTCGCCGCCCATGACCGTATGCCGGCGCATCCCAAAGTGTCGGCGCGCGAGACTCAGTCATTGAAAGGCCTGGACGTGCGGATGCCCGATGCCCTCGATATCGGCCGGCGCTATGCGGCGCTGGGTAAAAAATATCTTGAAATCTTCCCGGGGGCGAAATGATGCGGCGTCTCGTGGTCACGATGCTTTTTGCGCTTTCAGTTTTTGATCCAAGCATGTGTTTTGCGCAGCCCGCGAAGAACTTGATTCCCGCCTATCAAGCGATCTCGACGCCGGATTTCGGCTACTTGCCGACGTACGTTGCGCGGGCCAAGGGATTTTTCACCGACGAGCGGCTCGATCTCAAAGTCATCGTCGTGAACTCGCGCGTATCGGTGCCGGCGCTGATCGCCAACGAGGTGCATTTCGGCGTTGCCGGCCCCTCGATCACCGCGACGCTGCGCGGCGCGCCGTTGAAAGCGATCTACTTCATCTACAATACTTCGACGTTTCAGTTCACCGTACGGCCCGAAATTCGCACGGCTGACGACCTGAAAGGAAAGACCATCGCGATCTCGAGCCCTGGCGCGACCAATGATATGGCCACGCGGTTGATCCTTGCCAAGCTCGGCCTCGATCCGGTTCGCGACGTCAAGTTCATCGCGATCGGCGATGCGAAAGCTCGGATGATCGCGATGGACCAGGGACAGGTCGCGGCCGCAGCGAATAACCCCGATATCGCCGCCGAGCTGGTGCGCAAGGGATATCGCATCTTGATCCATTCCGGCGATGTGTTTCCGGTGCCGTTTTCGGGAACCGCGGTCAATGAAAAACTCATCCGGGAAAATCCGGATCTGATCAAGCGCTGGCTGCGGGCGCATCTCAAGGCGATGTTGTTGATTCGCCAACGGCCCGACGAAGCGGCGCAAATCGCCGCGAAGGATCTCAAGCTCAATTTGGATATTGCTCGTGAAGCGACGACGCAAGTGCTCCAATTCATGTATCCCAACGATCCGGGTGGTTTCACGGAAAAAGGCATGAGGATTTTCTTGCAACAGACGGCTCCCCGTTTGGGCATCGATCCTGACAAGGTGGCGATCTCCCAGGTCGCCGATGTCAGTTTCTTGCGCGAAGCGCAGAGAGAACTGGGCATCAAGTGTCGGGATGGTTACGGGTGCTAGCTGGAAGGAAGGGCGACCGACCGGTCGCCCCTACACACAAGGCGACACAGGCATAGAAATTAGGCTATTAAGGGTCATCAGGGTCAAGGCAGCAGGGTAAACGACAGAATGAATTACGTTGTGGGCGTGGATATCGGCGGGACATTTACCGATTGTGTCGTGGTCGATGAAGAAGGTCGAGTGACGATCGGCAAGTCGTTATCGACGCCGGCGGACTTTTCCCAAGGCGCTTTGAACGCGACCGCTGACGCCGCGCAAAATCTCGGGCTGACAGGCGCCGACGAATTGTTGAGCGCGACGCGATTATTTTTTCACGCCTGCACCATAGGGGACAACACACTGATCACACGTGCCGGCGCGAAGACCGGGCTGATCATGACCAAGGGGTTCGGCGACAGCTTGCACATGATGCGCGGCAAGATCGCCGAAGGCCTTACCGAAAACGAAATCGCCCACCGCTCAGCCCTCGACAAGCCCGAGCCGTTCGTGCCGCGCAAACTCGTCGAAGAAGTGCCGGAGCGGATCGATTACAAGGGCAAGGAGATGATCCGGCTCAATGCCCACGCGGCGGAACAAGCCATCGACCGGCTGGTATCAAAAGACGTGGAATCCATCGCCGTCTGCTTTCTCTGGTCGATCATGAACGATGCCCATGAAAAGCAACTGGCGGACATCTTGAAGAGAAAATATCCGAAGCTCTTCTTTACGCTCTCCAGTGAAGTCGCGCCGTATCTCGGCGAGTACGAGCGCGCCGCGACCACGGTGTTCAATGCCTACATCGGTCCTAAAATTTCCAGTTATCTGCAAAACTTGCAGAGCACTCTCAAAAGCAACGGACTCAAGCGCGAGCCACTAATCATGCAAGCTTATGGCGGGGTATTGGGCATCGAGGCGACCTGCAGGAACGCGGTCGGCGTCATCGAGTCCGGCCCGGCGGCGGGCATCGTCGGGACGCGTTTTTTGGGCGAACATATCGGCGAAAAGAATATTCTGGCCACCGATATGGGCGGGACGACTTTTAAAGTCAGTGTCGTGCGCGACGGCGTCATCGAGCGTGACTACAAACCGGTCATCTTGCGCTACAGCATTCTCTCGACCAAAATCTGGGTCGAGTCCATCGGCGCCGGCGGCGGCAGCATCGCCTGGATCGACCCGGAAACCGGTTTGCTCAAAGTCGGGCCGCGCGGCGCGGGCGCGTCGCCCGGACCCGTCTGTTACGATCTCGGCGGTACGGAGCCGACGGTGTCCGATGCCGATCTGGTTTTGGGCTATCTCAACGAAAACTATTTCCTCGGCGGCCGCATGAAGTTAAACAAAACGAAAACGCTCGATGCGATCCGCAAAAAAATCGCCGAGCCGCTCAAGATGAGCGAAGTGGAAGCCGCCAGCGGCATTTATCGCATCGCCAATTCGCATATGAGCGATCTGATTCGCAAAGCGACGGTCGAGAAAGGGCATGACCCGCGCAACTTCGTCCTATTCGCCTTTGGCGGCGCGGCGCCCGTGCACGCTGGCCGGTACGCCGCGGAGCTGGGTATTCGGCAAGTGGTTATACCTTTGACCGCGTCGGTGCACGGCGCGACGGGCCTGATCAGTTCCGACGTGGTATACGAGTACGGCAAGTCGGATCACGTCGTCGTGCCGGTGGCGCCCGCGCGGGTCAATGAAAATTTCGAGGGCTTGTGGCAGCGGGCGCTTAAGGATCTCAACGCCGCGGGTTTCACCGAAACAGATATTCACGTCAGCCGGAGCGTCGATATGCGGTATCGTTACCAAGTTCATGAGCTTAACGTGGCGTTCGCGCCCGGGGGGGCGGCGATCACGGAAACGGATCTGGAAGGGCTTTACGCGCGGTTTGACGAGATGTACGAAAAAGCTTTTGGCCAAGGGTCGGGCTACCGTGAAGCGGGAAAAGAAATCCTGACCTTTCGGCTCACTGCAAGCCGCTTATTGAATAAGCCCGATATCAAGGCTGAGCCGTTGCATAAATCGAATGCAACCCTGCTGGCACTCAAGGGCGAGCGTGAGGTGTATTTCGAAGAGGAGCGGAAATTCGTTTCCACACGCGTCTACGATTTTACCAGGATGGACCCGGGAGTCGAGCTCGCCGGTCCGGTTATCATCGAGACTCCGGTCACCACGGTGGTGGTCAATCCACGCGACCGCGCCGCTATGGACCAGTATCGCAACATCAGAATCCATCTAGGAGTTTAAAGCATGGCAGTAGACCCGATTGTCAGTAGCGTCGACCCGATTACTTTCGAGATCCTGTCGCATCGGCTCTATCAAATCGCCAAGGAGATGGGCACGGCGCTGGAGCGTGTCGGTGGCACGGTGAACACAACGCAGATGCACGACTACATGGCGTCGCTCTATCTCGCCAATGGCGACGTGCTGTCGGCCGGCGACTCCATGGGCTGGCATGTCGCCTGCGCCGGCTTTGCCGTCAAAAGAATCATCGAGCGATTCGAGAATAGCGGCGGCATCAACCCGGACGACATATTTCTGCTCAACGATCCTTACTTGGCGGCGATCCATCAGTCGGATGTCTACATGATTTCGCCGATTCACTTTCGCGGCAAACTGATGGGCTGGAGCGCGACCTTTGTGCATGTGATGGATATCGGCGCCATGTCCCCCGGCGGCAACTCTCCCGGCGCGACGGAAATATGCCACGAAGGGATCCGCATCCCCGGCATCAAATTGGTCGATCGGGGCGAGCTGCGAAAAGATCTTTTCGACGCCTTCATCAATATGACCCGCCAGCCGGTAATGGTCGGGCTCGATCTCAAGTGCGAGATCGCGGCGAACAACGTCGCCAAATCGCGGATGCAGGCGCTCTTCGAACAGTTCGGCCCCGAGCTGGTGACCGCGGTGTCACAGGAGATGTTGCATTATTCGGAAACGATTTTGAAAAAGCGCATTGCAGAAATCCCCGACGGCACCTGGAGCGATAGCGGCAGCATTCACGCCGGTGACACCTGGAAAGTCTATGTCACTCTCAACAAAAAAGACGACCGCTTATTTTTCGACTTCACCGGCAGCAGCCCGCAAGCGAAGAAGGGCATCAACTTGCCGTATCATGCGACGTTTGGCGCCTGCTACGAAGCGATCCTCTGCACGCTGGCGTATGATCTGCCAAAAAACCACGGCGCGCTGAAAGCCATTGAAGTGGTCGCGCCTCCAGGCACGGTGGTGAACCCGACGTCGCCCGCGCCGGTGTCACTGAACACGACGTCAGGCGGCGCGACGGTAAAGTT
>DASXSW010000355.1:0-7605 GCA_036505755.1 Binatia bacterium
CTCCTGGTCATCGCCTTCGGCACAGGAACTTTGACGTCGGAGATGGTTTCCTCATAAGAGCGATTGCAGCCCGATACAAGAATAAGAAGAAAAGTCGCGACTAAGAAAGGCAGGAGCGAGTGACGGCTTAGGTTTCGCATACGGCCTCCTAAGGGTTTTCACTATACCAACCCTTCGGGGTGATCAATGCGGTTGGATTCTACGAGCTGGATTCCGGCGGGATTGGTAGCCCGACGAAAAACCAAGCCACGAGGAGCACGACTCCGAGAAGCTCTGGGAGCGAGGGAGAAAAGTGAATCAGCGCGCCGCCGAGCATGCCGCCGAGAGCTGAGCCGATAAAGCCAAAAAAATTATAGATGCCGCTCGCCGTCCCTCGGCCCGCTGTCGGGACGTATTGGCTGAGAAATGCGGGGAGTATCGGTTGATAGATGGAGTAACCGAAGAAAAACGCCGCGCCGCTGAGATAGAGCAAGAGATCGTATTGGGCGCCAAACAAATAGATGCCGTAGCCGACTGTGGCGGTAAGCCAACCGATGAGAATGGGCATGCGGAACCGGCCCTGTTTCTCGGCCCGTCGCATGTATGGAAAGACAAAAAAAACGCTCGGTAGAAAAATGACCAAATAGACTTTCCAGAGCTCCGCTTTTTCCAAACCGATTTCGGTCCAACTCAAAGGATAGGTGAAGAAGAATAGGTTCAGCGCGAAGGACAGAACGAACGTCGCGACAAAAATCGGCCGCAGCTGGTTGTGAGCCAAAATCGGCCTGAGCGCCATCGGGGGGGTTGCTTGCGGGCCGCCATGTTCCGCCGGAAAAGAGATAGCAGCCAAAATCAACGAAAGGCAGCTGAAGAAGGCCAACACATAAAACAAACCGCTGAGTCCGATCTTTGCCGCCAGAAACGGACCGGCCAAGAGACCGAACATGAAGGAAATGCCAATGGCGATGCCCGTTATCGTGTACGCCTGCGTGCGCACGCTTGGTCGTGTGAGATCGGCTAGAGCGGCGAACGCGACCGAGCCGACGGCGCCAGTACCTTGCAGGGAACGCGCGAGTATCAGACTGTAAATGTCATTTGCCAGAGCACAAGCGACGCTGCCCAGCGCGAACAGCGCGAGTCCTATGATCAGCACGGGTTTCCGTCCCCAACGGTCGCTCGCCCAACCAAGCGGGATTTGAAATATGCACTGCGTGAGCGCGTAGATGCCGAAAGCGACGCCGGCAAGGCCTGCGGACGCGCCTGCGTAGCGCACCGCGTAGGCGCTGAAAATCGGCAACATGAGAAAAATGCCTAAAAGCCGCAGCGCGGAGATCAAACTGACGACGATGATCGGAGTAATTTCGTCACGAGTGAACGAGTGTTGGCTATCAATCAATGTGCAGTGCGTGCTCCAGTCGGCGGTATCGTCGCGTCAATTTACACCGTTTACTGCAAATGGGAAGAGGGATTCATGCGCGTCGCGCGAGCTTCCTCAGGAGTCTTTTACTGACCGGCTCATGATGCCGGCAACGGGGTGGTCGCCGGGTTCGGATTCGCGGTTGCTGGAGGCGAGGAAATCACGATTCCGTGCACCGGCAAGGCATACTTGAGCCGGCGGCGGAATTCACGGCCGACGAGATATTGTTGCCCCGGCAAGGTCTTAAAGCGGGCTTTGATCGTCACCAGGGTCTCGGTAAAGTTGTCCAGTCCGAAAACTTCGATCGGTTCCAGCATCACTTTGGCAAATTCAGTTTCAGCTTTCATTTCGGCGCCGACCCGGCGCATGATTTCCATGACCCGATCGGTATCAACCCAGTAGGGGAGCGTGACGTCGACCACATAGGCGGACCAGTCCAGCGTCGCGTTCGCCAGCGTGTTGATCGAACCGTTGGGAAAGACATAGACCACGCCCGCTTGGTCTCGCAATACGACCGTGCGAAATGTGACGCCTTCGACCGAGCCCGCGGTGCCGTTGATGATGGCCATGTCGCCGACCCGAATTTGGTTTTCGAGCAAAATAAAAAAGCCACTCACCAGGTCGCGCACCAAATGTTGCGCGCCAAACCCGACGGCGAGACCGACTACCCCGGCGCCGGCGAGGATCGGACCAATGTTGACCCCGATCTGGCTAAGCGAGATAAGCGCTACCAGGAACCATAAAAGCCCGGCAGTGATGGTCCAAAGCACGCTCGCCAATGTCCTGATCCTTTTCGAAGCGCCTGCGGCTGCAGCATCGGTTCTAACAGTCGCCCGTATCAAAAATTGCTCCAGACGGTTTAGCCCCGCGCGCAAAAATTTCGTAACGATGTAAGCCACAGCGACGATGATCGCGATCCTGATCAGCCCCTGTACGGCATCGACTCCGATATCCAACAGTTTGGCGATGAATGACTCCCAAGCGTGAGCGGTCATGATGGCCTCCTCGGCGTTTGTCACTTTTGATTTGTCGCAAAAAAACCGCGAAGATGCCAGCGCAGTGGGACAAACGCTATTTTTCGCCGCAAGAATTTCATTGACAAGTCGCGGGGCTGCGATAGATTTCCGGCATTCGAAAACACGGAGGGTTTATGCGAAAAATCCTTTCAGTCGGCGTTTGGCTGTTGTTTGCGCTGTTTTTTGCTGTCCACCTTGTGGGGGCGGCGTCGGCGCCTGATAAGATTCGGTTCCCATACTCGCCGATCTCCTGGAATAGTTTGCCCTGGTGGATGGCTAAGGATGCCGGGCATTTCGAAAAGAATGGACTTGATGTCGATCTGTTTTATGAAGGGGCCTCATCGGTAATCGTCCAAGCCATGCTCGCTGGGGAGGCGAATTTTGCAGGTTTGGCCGGGCCCGCGGTGGTGAGCAACGTGCTCAGTGGCGGTGACGTGATTCAGATTGCCGCTGTGGTCAAAACTTTTACGGTTCCCATGTTTTCGGCAGCGGCCATCAAAGAGGTGCCACAGCTGAAAGGACAAAAAGTCGCCGTCAGCCGTTTCGGTTCGATCTCACATATCGCCGCGCTGAATATTTTTCAAAAGGCCGGCGTCACCGGCGTGACGATCTTGCAGTCTGGCGGCACGCCAGAATCGGCAGCGATGCTGATGTCCGGCGCCGTCGCCGCCGCCATGGTGCCGCCGCCGCAAAGCCTGATGCTCAAGGAAAAAGGTTTTCGAGAGCTGGTAGGCGTCAAGCAGTTTCGTGAGTGGAATATTCCAGTGGTCGAGAACGGTATAGCCGCCCGCCGGGGGTTCGTGGAAAAGAATCCGAGCATCGCCAAGCGGTTTATCCGGGCGGCGTTCGAAGGGATTCAGACCATTTACACGAATAAGGAGCTTGCCATTAAAACTTTGGCGAAATACACCAAGGTCAACGACGAGAAAATCCTGGAAGAGAGCTATCGATTTTCCGTCGAAGGACTCAGTAAAGAGGGTTTCATGCCGCCCGAAGCGTTCAGCGCATTGGTCGAACAGCTGGTAAGCCAAAAATCAATCGACGAGGCCGCAAGCAAGAAACTGCCGCTGACGGCTTACTTCGACAACCGTTACGTCAATGAGTTGGAGAAGGAGGGATTTTTCAAAAAGCTGTGGCAGTAAAACTTTGGTGTCGAGTGTCGGGTTTCCGGACATCATCATGGATCAAGAATTTGGGTCAGAGAACAATTTTTTTCTAACTATGGCTGGAAGAATCCGGGTCCGGAAGAACCGAGTTTTGAGGGGCCTGCGTTTCTTAGTAAGTTTCCTTAGGCGATGAATCTGATCGCGTAAGGGGAAGCATGAGAGGCGTCCACGGACTTCGCGAGGACCTCAAAGGGTACCATGATTTCACTCGCTGCTGCTGCGGCGTTTTTTGACGCATCCACTTTTTTATTTCCGGAACCGCGCTGCGCGGGAAAATGGTCGGGATAATCGGAAAATCGCAATTCGCTCATAGTGGCCGAGTTAGGGGGGTGGCGTGTCGGGCTCGCGCTGATTCTGTACGGCTTGTTTCTCCACCTGCATAAGACGCTTTTCGGCGTCTCGCCGTTGCCGGTGTGACTGGAAACGGTTCGTTTTTTGGCTTTAGCGTTTATTTTTTCATGTCCTCGCGATATTTGTTCCACGCGACGATGCCGGCTTCGGCTCCTTTTTCATCGACGCCCTGTGGCAGTCCGGCGACCCCGACGGCGCCTACTAAACGATTGCCAATCCCGAGTGGCACACCGCCGCCCACGAGGTACACTTCCCCGGGATACATGTTCATGATGCCGAAGTAGCGATCGGGGCGGGTCTTTGATAGCTCGGCTGCCGCTTCGGTGCGGTCGCGCAATATGAGAGAAGCGAGGGCCTTCCCTTTGGCGAAACGTTCGAGGTGAAACGATGCGCCTTCCATGCGGTCCGCGGAGATCAATTGTCCTTCCTCGTCGAGTATGACCACGGTCATGGTGAGTTTCTTATCGCGCGCGTAGGCAACGGCCCCGTCGATGATGACGCGCGCTTCGCGGAGTGAGAGCGCCGTCGGGGCGGAGCGAGTGGACGAGGCGCGTCGGCGGCCGGTACGGTTGCGGCGCCGCCGAGAATTCCGCTCATCACTGCGACAGAGACTAAGGTTATGAACGCTCGCAGATGGACCAGTGGATTTTTCATAGCTTCCCTCCGTCGATTTGGTTGTTCAGGGGCGCGATCGTAACACTGCCGGTTGGGAGTGACAATGCGAATTTCGTCACGCGCAAATTTGCGATGCAGGGCGACCGGCCGGTCGCCCCTACGCTTGCGGCTCCGCCGTCCTTTGGTCGGGCTACGGGCGGCTCATAAGGGCGCGCGCGCTTTGAAGCCACGGATCGTCGGTAATGAGCCTGACGAAGTTTGTTTGAACCAACGATTCGATCTCCTCAGGCGTTGATTCTCGCAGCGCAGCCAGTGCTTCGACGACTTTTTTGATCGCCGTCGGCATCCCGATCTCATCATTCTTTTTTAACCATCTCAGTGCGCCGGGGTTGTCCGTTTCAGTCAGAAGGAGATGATCCGGCACTGCCTTCGCGATCGATTTGATGTGCTCGGAAAATTGCACTTCGACGCCGATGGTGAAGAAGCAGCCGTACTGAACCATCGCATGGAAGATATCCATTGGGCCTGAATACCAATGAATAATCGCATGCTTCACATCATACTTCTCAAGTAAATCTAGAACTTCTTTTTCGCCGCCTTTGGTGTGCAGATTGACGAATTTTTTCTGTTCCCGGGCGGCGGCGATGAAATATTCCAGCACCTTTTTTTGTGCTGAATAAGTCGACGTATCTTTCACCCAGTGGAAGTCGAGACCGATCTCGCCGATCGCGGGACTCGACTCGATGTGGCGGCTGATTTCCGGCAACCGATCGGCATATTCCGCCGCGCGCCTGGGATGGATGCCGAAGGTCGGCAAAACTAATTTGGAGCGCTCAGCGATTTTTTGAAGCTCAAAATAGGAAGGTAGATCCATCGCCGTAGCGACGGTGAAAATTTGTTTGTCTTCGATTTCGTTAAGCGCCTGGTCGAGCAGTTCGCCGTACTTGTCCAAATGAACATGAGCGTCAATCAACATCAAAGTTTTCCTCAGCGTCCTCTCGGGCGATCGACCCACTGAATTTTTTGCGAGGCGAGGTGGAATTCGATCGATTGATTCGCCACTTCAGCCAAATGAGCCACCCGCCGTTCCATTAGCACAATCTGCTCGCCGATGCGCGCTCCGGCACTCTGTTCTGCTCCTTCACTGATTCGAGAGCGGTTTACGATGGTTTCCAGATACCCGTGTACGGGGCGTCAGGACGTAGCTCCCAACTCTGTCCATCGAACGCAACTCGCTCGACGGAGTCAAGATCGACGCCCTCAAGACAGCGGGCGTTGATCATGTAGTTGGCGGGATTCGCTCGCGGACGATAGAAGGCGGCAACGCCGCAGTGGCGACAGAAGTGATGAAGCGCGCGCTTGGTGCCGAACTGATAGGTCGCAAGGTCAGACTCGCCTTGGATGAGGCGGAATCTATCAGGGGTGACCATGTGGTGGAGGTAGCCCTTGCGCCGACAGATCGAACAGTTGCACTCGCTGACGCGAGTAAGCTCTGTTCGAACCTCAAAACGGACGCGTTGGCAGTGGCATGAGCCTTGGTAGGTTTTCATCTCTCTGATGGTACCGACGGCGGGTTAGAAGGGGCCGTCTGTTCCACTTCGCTCAAGCTTTGGAATCGCGTCCGAAGATAGAAGCAGCCTTATACTCCTGCTCCGGCCAGGAACACGCTCAAGGAGCCCGCGTTGCCCCAGCGCCAGCACCATTCGATGAACCGTAGGCGGCGTTACGCGAAAGAAGCGCTGCATGTCGGCCTCAGCGGGAGCCACACCATGGAGCGTCGTGTATGTCTGGATGAACGCCAGGTACTGACCTTGGAGGTCGGTGAACTTGGGCCTTCGTTTTACTATGCTCTTACTTGCCGCCACCGAGATTTGACTACCCTTGTATCTAGTTCCGTATACTACGACATTGCTTCTGTATACAACGGTTCGAGTGGTTGCGCGTCTGGGCTAGTGGTGTGAAATTTCATGTTGAAAAACCAGTCTGTTCTTGACACAGTTGGGCGGTCGTTCCACGACTTTCAATAGCCTGCGAGAAAGGAACTCATTATGACTGAGAAATCCACGGCGAGTGTTCCGGTTTCCAGCGGGGCTGAAGCTTTCCTGGCGCAAATGAAAGCGCTTGGTTCGGTGCGCTACATGTTTGCCAATACCGGCACCGATCACGGACCGCTGATCGAAGCGATGGCAAAGACGGCCAAAGAAGATCCACGCGATATTCAGCCGGTCGTTGTACCGCATGAAATTGCAGCGGTGTCGATGGCGCATGGTTATTACAACGTGACACAAAAGCCGCAGATGGTATTGGTGCATACTTTGCCCGGCACGGCCAATGCGCTTGGCGGCATCATCAACGCCGCGTCGTGTAACGTGCCGTTATTTCTCGTCGCCGGCCGGACGCCGATTACCGAAGGGGAGCTACGTGCCGGCAAGAGCCAAAATATTCACTGGCGCCAGGAGTCGCGCGATCAAGGCAATATCGTGCGCGAGTTCGTCAAGTGGGACTATGAAGTGCGGACCAATCAAAATCTCGCCGCGGTGGTATCGCGCGCCTACAAGATCGCAATGAGCGAACCCCGCGGTCCGGTTTACCTGACCTTGCCACGCGAGTGGCTCTTCGAAGCGATGGAGTCGACGCAGGTGCTATCGCCCGACTCCTTATCGCCGGCGAGCAAGATGCAAGCGGACCAGGCGTCGCTCGAGAAGGCGGCCGAATGGCTGATCGCTTCCGAGAGCCCGCTGATCGTGACCAAATATCTCGGACGCAATCCCGAAGCGGTGCAGTATTTAGTCGATCTCGCCGAGTTGTTGGCGATCCCCGTGGTGCAGCAACTGAGCTATGTCAACTTTCCGACGGATCATCCGCTAAACCTCGGTACGCAAACGAGCAAATACGTGCGCGGCTCCGATGTGCTTTTCTTCATCGATACCGACGTGCCGTGGGAGCCGCCGAACCGAAACGTTTTGCGCGACGGAGTAAAAATCATTCACCTGGAGCGGGATCCAATGTTCACAGGGATACCCGGTTGGGGTTTTCCGGCGGATCTCCCGGTGACAGGTTG
>DASXSW010000356.1:0-5539 GCA_036505755.1 Binatia bacterium
TGAACCTATTGAAGTCAGGCTAGTGGGGCCATCAGGCAATACCCTATTTTGTCTTTCCAAATCCCTTAGGAATTAAGTTGAACCTCTTGATTGATGAATTGGCATCTAGTGTGGTGTAACTAAAGTTCGTTGAAAAAGTCCAAATGCTGGTTCCTGATTCAAGTCGAATGCAAATCCCCCTCTTGTCCCCCCTGAAGGCGTGAAAAAATTCAGCCGCAGGGGGGTCGATTTGCCAGATGCAATTTTTTGCATGTACTTGTATTACCGTTTGGTCATGAAGAGTCTTAAGCGATCAATTCAATCCTCACTGGCCCTTTCTCTTGACTACGGTTGCCGCGGCAGCGAGTGCCTGTTTCTCTCCCCGTCAGGCGTGAGCCAACCGTTGGGGTCTCCAACAAAGCCGAATCCACTGGCAAATGTTGTACGTCAGGCAAGCCCACAGCACTTCCAGCCCTATCTTGATCAGACCGCGCAAGCGAAACTGCCGCAGACCGATCTTCTCTTTGATCCAAGCATTGGGAAACTCTGCCACCCCCGGCTCGCTGCTTATAGATCTGTTGGGCTTGTTCGCTCTGCATCTTGGCTTCAAACGCCGCCAGTTGAGCGGTCTTTTCCATGCGCAGCAACGAGCGCCCTTTTTTAGTCCCGGGACAACATTGGCTCTGAAACGGACAGCGTCGACAATCCGCCCGTCGCGCTCGGTAGCGCCGTTTGACCCAGCCGGCTTGCCGTTCCTCGGTTTCAAAGCTGAGCCGTTGGCCTGCCGGACACCGGTAGGAGTCACTACTCGGATCATAAGAGAAAGCCTGCGGATAAAATTCCGCACTGACTCCGTTGCGCTTCAACACATCCCACGAGGGCTTTTTTCTCGCTACCAGCGGTCCGATCAAATCAATGCCTTTTTCTGCCATGGCCTCAATGGCCTCCTGCGTCGGATAAGCTGCGTCCACCACCATCTGCTCGGGCTTTTGCCCCAGGTTGGCCTCGATTCGTTGTACCGCTGGTTCCAATTGCCCCGCGTCACTCGAAGACTGGCTCACGTCGACTCCCACAATGATCTTCGCCTCGGCGTCGGTGGAAATCTGCACGTTATAGCTCGGTGCATATGCGCCTTTGGCCCCCAACATCACGCGTGCCTGCGGATCTGTGCTACTGGCCCGAGGTTGTTTTTTCTTTTCTTTGGTTTTTTCCTGATTCTTGGAGCGACTGTGCTCAAGCTGCTCCAACTCCTTGAGCGCCTCTTTAAGCCGCTTTTGCTTCTCGCGCAGTGCTCGCTCTTGGGCCTGGGCCGTGCGTTGACTGAGTTTTTCCGCGTGGGGATCTCCCATCGCCTTAAGTTGCTCCTCAGCCTCCTTCAGGTGATCCTCAAGGGTCGCTTGGCGATGAAAACTCCTATCGGATGGCGCAGCCTTGATCTTAGTCCCGTCGTGCATCACGCGCTCAAGGGTGATCAGTCCCTGGTGAGTGAGTACCCCCAGCACCTCAATAAACAATTGATCGAGCGCCGCTTGATGCTCAATGCGAAAATCCGCCAGCGTGTGATAATTGACCACCTCCATCCCCGTCAGCCACTGATAGACCGGATGATACTCACACCGCCGTGCAATCTCTCGGGCCGAGCTAACTCCATCTTTATACGCATAGATCCACAAACTGATCAGTACCTTAGGGTCCCAGACGGGGCGACCCGCTTCCCCTTCCAAAGCGCGGATCTCGGCATAAAAAGGCCTCAAGTCCAACTGCCCGACCAACTCCCAGATCGCGCGCACCTCATGCTGCTCGTCCACAAGCTTCTCCACATCTACCGCTCGAAGCAACAATTGGTTGCGCTCGACCATCTTGCACCGCACGCCAGGCTCCACTGGTGTGTTAGAACTCTCCAAGGATCTATCGTCGGACATGGGACCTCCGCGACGCCTGGGCCGATCGAGCCTCGGTGCGTGTTATCCTCAGAGTCCATTTGTCCTCGACGACCCACTCGATGGTCTCGCCTTTCTGCATCTCCAGCGCTTGAGCCAGAGGAGCCGGGCAAATCAGATAGAACTGTTGCTGCCCATTGGCACGCTCGATCACCTGGAGTTTGGTTAGATAGGCCATGCAGTGTACCTCCCGCAACGAAGCTTACGGAGGCGAGCATGTCACTAGTCATATAGCTATGTCAACAATTTTTGGCGGCAATTTTTTCACACCTTCCCTTTTCCAAAGGGGGAATTTCTTCCGTAGGACTTAAACCCCTCTTTGGAAAAGAGGGGAAGGGGAGATTTTTGGGCGGAGTGAGAGGGGATGATGTCGCGAACTTCTAGGTCAGCACACTGTTAAACAACGAACGGAATATTTCTTACCAACGGAAAAGAACCAGCGGATTCAGGGTCTTCAATTGCTTGTCTTTCGCCGCATCCGCTTCGCGTTTTGAATTCGACTCTTTCGCTTCTCGTTGCGCCGAGGCCGCGAGCTCTTGAACGTATTGTTCGAAATCCTGCTGCGGCGGTGTCGGGACAACTTCGAGCTCGACGCGCAAGCGGCGGTCCTCACGCTGCTGGTCTTTCAGTTCGAATGCCTGGGCCGGAGTTGTTTCGAGGATAACAGCCAGTGCAAATGCCAGATAGCCGCACTTCATGATTTTATTCCTGCGCATGATTATTATTGAATCCGCAATTTGCGGGCCAATACGAAGTCGCGGAAATTGCGAGAGAAATTTAGCCCGCCGGAAAGCGGGGAAGAAGGAAAATCTTACGCTGAGGGCGAAAATCCTAATTGTTGGGGAAAAAGGCGAATCTAATGATACGCGCCAATATCAAGGCCCTGCTCGATTTTGCCTGGATTCGGGCAACACCAAGGTGATATTCGTCCGAATTTAAGTAATTCGTTTGAGCTTTACTTTATACATTTTCTGTCGCTGCACGTAGCCCGGCGCGGCTCGATGCATTTTTTCGACGTCTTCGTCGGTGAGTTCACGCACGACTTTCGCGGGGGCGCCAACGATGAGCCTGCGATCCGGAAAAACTTTGCCTTCAGGCACGAGGGCGCAGGCACCGATCAAACAATCCTTTCCGATAACCGCGCCGTTCATGACAACGGCCTGGATGCCGATCAGCGTGCCGTTGCCGATGGTGCAGCCGTGTAGCATGGCTTGGTGCCCAATCGTCACGTTTGCGCCGACGTTCAGCGGGAAGCCCGGGTCTGTGTGAAGCACGGCGTTGTCCTGGATATTGCTGCCGTCGCCGATCTTGATCCAATCGTTGTCGCCGCGAATGACCGCGCCGGGCCACACACTGACATGTTCGCCCAAAATAACTTTGCCGATTACGGTCGTTCCGTCAGCGACATAAGCGGAACCTGCAACGCGCGGCACATCGTCGCCGAGTTGATAGATCGACATGATCAGCTTTGCAAATTTTTCTTGAAGAACTCGAGGGTTTTGGCCCAGGCCTCTTTGGCCGCTTCGGGATGATATCGATCCGACGAGTTGGTATGAAATCCATGAAACGCGCCGGGGTAAATCTTGTACGTGTACGACTTGGCGTATTGTTTCATCGCTTCTTCGGTTGAAGGTATGTCTTGGTTGACGCCCGGATCTTTTTCGCCGTAGTGCGCGAGCACGGGCGCTTCGATGTTCTTGATCCGTTCGAAGGGCTTAGGACTGCGGCCGTAGAAAACCACCACCGCCTTGAGCCCGCGCACTTCCGTAGCTGAGGAGAAGGTCATCTCGCCGCCCCAGCAAAAACCGATCAGCCCGAGCCGATCGGCGCGAACGTGAGGCAACTTGCCCAGGTAGATAAAACCAGCGTCGGTGTCTTCGGCCACCGCCTGCCACGGGGCGAGCTCGCGAATCGTAGTCAAGCCTTCACCTTTTGGGTTGGCTTTCTTGCTGCCGCCTTGGCGCGAGAGATAATCGACGGCGAGCGCGACGTAGCCTTGCTTGGCAAAACGGCGCGCCACGTCGTGAGCGTAATCGTTTATTCCCTGGTTCGCGTGGATAACAATCAGCGCGGGAAATTTTCCAGCGGCCGAGGGACGAGCGAGATAGCCAAAGACCGTCCCGGCTTTACCGGGAAAATCTGCATCGTTCGTCGAAATCGCCGGATCGCCGGGATCGACTTCGCCCGCGTAAGCGCTGGTGCACGCGACGTGTTCGAGCAAGCTGTCGGCTGCAACCAAACTGCCCGTGATCGCGAGCACTTTGCGCATGAATTCCCGCCGCGTAATCTTACCGTCGCGGTATTCTCTGATCAGCTCTTTGAATTTTTCCGCCATGGTTGTTCCCTCCTCAAATCGTCTTTAAGAAGACTTTGTTCGTAGAGCAAAGGAAATTGCCGCCGGGAATCATAGCGCAGACGGCAAATAGATCAAAGATGTATTCTCTCCCTCGCCCGCTTGCGGGAGAGGGAAGGGGTGAGGGTCAGCGCAGGCCGAAAAAAGAGCGGCCGTATTTTTCCAGGACATTTCGTCTAAGTTCCGGACTGGTCTCGGCGACTTCCGGAAACCTGCCCATCCATTCATAGGGCCGGCAGGCATCGACGACCGCACGGGAGTTCATCAACACTTTTGAATCGGGATGAATCATCGGGTCAAGGGAACTGGACCAGCAGCGTCGCTGAATATCGATGTCGTTTTCCGGATCGCAGCGCGTCGACAGCGCCCACACGACATCGTCGATGCGCGTCGGATCGATGTCATCGTCGACGACGATGGTGAAGCGATTCTGATAGCCGCCGGAAAAACATTGCGAAGCTACTATTCCCGCCTGCTTCACGTGGCCGGGGTAGCGCTGCTTGATGGCAACGACCGTGAACTGTCTCGGCCCGGGTTCATGGGACCAGACACCACGAACTTCCGGGACGCCGGCTCTCTCCAGTTCTTCCCACACATGTGCCGAGCGCGTAATGGATCGAAGCAACGTCAGCGTATGCGGCGGACGGGCCGGATTAGCGCAAGAGACGATCGGATCGTTTCTATAGAGAATGCGTTTTACCCGAATGAAGGGTTCCAGGCTTTTTGGACTCGCGTAGTAGCCGGGCCACTCGCCGAAGGGACCTTCTTCTTTCACCTCGCCCGGTCTGATTTCGCCCTCGAGAACGATTTCCGCGTCGGCGGGATAGGGGAGGCCGGTGATGTCGCTGCGAATCACTTGAACAGGTGACTCTCTGAGGCCGCCCGCGAAATTGAACTCACTCATTCCGGCGGGCACAGGGCAAGAGGCAGCAAACCAAACTAGCGGATCGCTGCCGAGCACGATGTTGACCGGCATCGGCCGATCGTTCTCAAAATATTTTTGTTTGTGAAGGTAACCATGCTTCCCTGGGCCGATGTAAATCCCGGCACTATTTCTATCCTGTAACATGAGTCGATAAGTGCCGACGTTGACCCAATCGGAATCGGGATCCTTGGTGATGACCAGATGTCCCGTGCCAATATAGCGGCCGCCGTCCTTTTCATGGAGCAGTGGCGCGGGAAAATCGAAAAGGTTGACGCGCTCGCCCTCCTGAACATTTTCATGGACGGGTCCACTTTTTACTTCGATCATTGGAACCGGCACGCA
>DASXSW010000357.1:0-3824 GCA_036505755.1 Binatia bacterium
TCGAGATAGAGCAGAATCATGCCGCCCAAATGAGAACCGATTATTTTAAGTTTTGGATAGCGGTCAAAAATGCCGGCGTAGACGATTCGCGAAATCGCCAGCGTGCTGTCTGTCGGCCAAAGAATTTTTTGGTGCAGCGAGTACTTATCCCAATTAGATTGGCAAGGCGCATTGGCCGGATGAAGAAACAGCGGTTTTTCACCGGTCGCGAGCGCATCCCAGAACGGCGTGAACTCTGATTCGTCGATATATTTCCCCGCGACATTGGTCGGCATCATCACCCCGTGCATGTTCAGTTGCTTGTAGCACCGCTCCAACTCGCGCACGCAATCGTCCATGTCGACCATCGGCAGCCGTGCGAACGCCATGAAGCGCCGCGGATATTTCACGTGCGCGTCGGCGAACGCGTCGTTGAGAATTTGGCACAGCTCCAGGGCACGCGCCCGGCCAGATTTCTCGATTCTGCCGCCCGTATTCGACAGCACGCCGATATCAATGCCGTATTTGTCCATAACATCGAGATACTCGCGGTGATCAAAAGCGTGAAAACCGACTCCCCTCACCTCATTCTGGGCCTCGGGTAACAAGTCGAGAAATTTACCGGGAAACGCGTGAAAGTGGGTATCGATGATCATGACGGCTCCTTTTTGTATGAATTGCGGCTTGCTAGTGCTGGGTTCACCTCTCCCCCGCACTGCCGGCGAGGCAAAAGATTCTTCTGTAATATCGAGAAATAAGCGAGAGATTTTTTGGATGGGCGACGATTCGTTTTAGAAACCCGCTCCGACAACCTCTCCAATAATTCGCAGCGCCTGTTCGATGTCGTTTCGATCGACATCCAGGTGGGTGACCATTCGAATTCGCCTGGCGTCCACAGGTCCGCCGAGCACTTTACGTTCGGCTAAACGCTTCAAGAATTCGCTCGAAGTGAGTCCCGCCTCACCGACATCAAATAGTACGATGTTGGTTTGAACTTTTTCCGGTTGGATACGAATGTGCGGTATGCGCGCCAATCCTCGGGCCAGCAGCTGGGCGTTTTCATGATCGACGTGGAGCCGTTTCGGACCGTCTTCCAAGGCGACGAGTGCCGCTGCTGCCAGAACACCGACCTGACGCATGCCGCCGCCGAGCATTTTTCGAATCACCCGGCACTGATCGATGAAATCCTTTGATCCCACGACCATCGATCCCACCGGCGCGCCTAGACCCTTGCTAAAGCAGAACTGCACGGAGTCAAACTTCTTGGTCATCTCCGCCACGTTCTCGCCAAGGTAAACAGCAGCGTTGAACACGCGCGCGCCGTCGAGATGAACCTGAAGCCCTGCTTCGTGCGCTTTGTCGCAAATCTCATGGGCGAGACGCGTCGGATAAACCGTGCCGCCCGCCATGTTGTGCGTGTTTTCCAGAGCGACCAGTGACGTCTGGGGTCGGGAGTAAGACTTTTCCCGAATCGCCGACGCAATCTGCTCCCAGCTCATAATGCCATCTTCGGTTGGAACAACTCGAGGTAAAACGCCAGCGACCGCCGACATCGACGCCATCTCGTAATTGTAGATATGGCCGGCTGCTTCGCAGATAACTTCTTGACCGCGCGTCGTCTGCGCCATAATGCAAGTAAGATTGCCCATGCTGCCGGAAGGAACGAAGAGGCCTGCTTCCTTTCCGAAAGTTTCAGCAGCCTGCGCCTGCAGGCGATTGACGGTCGGGTCTTCCAGGTAAACATCGTCACCGACTTCGGCGTCGGCCATAGCCTTGCGCATGGCCGGTGATGGCTTTGTTACTGTATCGCTGCGGAGGTCAATGATTTTGTCACTCATATTAAAAGTACTTTCGTAAACTGTGATCAGTCTCTAAGGAACATCCTAATAGTCTCGCCTGTCATTTCGAGGAGCGGTCAGCGACGAGAAATCTGCTCTTCAATCCCACCGGGAAAGATTTCTCGCGGAGCCTGTCCTGAGGATTCCCGAAGGGCTCGAAATGACCACCTAGCGCGAAAAGAACCCCAATCTTCTCCGGTTCTCGAACTTTTGAACCTTGAATCTTTGAACGCCTATTCAAGCCGTCCTTCTATCTCTTGAATGATGTCTGCCGCCAGCGACGGCCTCACGAACGCGTTATAAATACAGTCATTCTGCAGCCACATGATGTCGGCACGCTGTTTCACCGCCTCGCGCATGTCGTGTTGAAGCTTTTCCTCCATGCAGTGCTGCTTGATCACGTCGATCACCATGTTGCCGTGGCCCTCGTCGTGGTATTCGTGCGCGCGGAAAAAATCCAGGCAGCTTGGCGGAACCCAGGGATAATATTTCTCCAAAGCTTCCCTTTCCTCTTTCATGCGCTTCGGGCCGCCGCCTTCGAAGACCAGGCCGGTGCCGATTGCGACCGCCCAGTGGCTTTGCTGAACCAACGACACGTACATCTCCAGCGCAGCGCGAATCCCGGGGAGCGGCTCGTAATTTAGAATATCCTCGCGCCCAATCCCGATCCCCTCGGCGAACTGCACCCAGAGATCGCGGTGACTCGGATATTTGCCGCCGAACAGATCTTCGCCCTCTTCTTCCACCATGTTTTCCAGCAGCATTCGGCGCAGCTCCGGGATCGGACACTTCTGATAGCGGATACCGAAGAAACGGTGGATGTTACGAAATTCATGAAACTGATTTCTTGCCCACCATTGAAGCTGCTCTTTGGTCAGTCTACCGGTCAATAGAAGTTGACGAATCGGATGAGGTTTCGGATGACGCTGCTGTAGAGTATGTTGCAGATCGGCGATGAGTTCTTCGGGACCAAGCAAACCGGCCATAAATCCTCCAACGGGCGAGATGCGTAGGGAACGATTTTTTTCTCGCGCCAATCATAACCAAGTTATTGATGCTTCGCCAGTACGACTTCATGTTGTCTTTTAAGCCTGCCTTTACTAGCATGGCGCTGTGGTTTCGCTGTCATTACGCAAGCTGACAAAAAGGTTTGGTAGCGTCATCGCAGTCGACCAAGCGAGCCTGGACGTCGAGGCGGGTGAGTTCCTCGTTATCGTAGGTGAAAGCGGTTGCGGCAAGACGACTACCCTGCGACTCATCGCCGGGCTCGAACAGCCCGACAGCGGCACCATCTTCATCGGCGGCGCTCCGGTAAACGACGTTCCCGTCGGCCGGCGTAGCGTTCAAATGATTTTTCAAAACTACGCGCTCTGGCCGCATATGCGGGTATTCGATGATCAGCGCTACTCGAATTTGAGTCTGCCGCTGAAAGTACGAAAATGGTCGAGCGACAAAATCGCGGAATTTCTCCGTCCGCTGGCGTGGAAAATCGGCATCGAAGAAAGCTTCTTCAAACGAAAACCCTCCGAGCTCTCCGGCGGGCAACAACAACGCGTTGCGCTCGGCCGCGCGATGGTAACCTCGCCCAATATCATGCTCATGGATGAGCCGCTCAGCAACATCGACCCACCCAACCGGCTGAAAATGCGCCAGGAGATCTTAGCCTTTCACAAAGAGAACAAGTTGACGACGCTCTACGTGACGCACAACCTAGCGGATGGGATCGCGCTAGCAGATCGTATTGCAGTGATGCATAAAGGCAGATTCGAACAGGCCGATACCGCGGAGAATTTGATGCGCTCCCCCTCGACCGAATACGTCGCCGATTTCTTTAAGGCCGAGCATTTTGCCCACAGAATCGGCGCCCCGTAGAGAAATTCGATGAGACGAATGCTCGCAGTTTCGCTGTTCCTGTTTGTGCTCTCGCCGCAAACTGCGTATTCCTCGTGCCGGGATCTCGATGTCGCGAGTGGCTGGATTCGATCGGCGTACGCCGCCGAGCCCGAC
>DASXSW010000358.1:0-2651 GCA_036505755.1 Binatia bacterium
CGATGGTCGCCAATGTCAGCGCATTGAGCCAAGCTCTGGCCGAGGAATTGGCCGAACCGCTGAAAATCGGCGTCGGCATTCACTGCGGACCGGCGATTGTCGGTCGCATGGGCTACGGCGCAACAGTTCATCTCACCGCAATCGGCGATACGGTGAATGTGGCGAGCAGACTACAGGATCTGACCAAAGAATATCATTGCCAACTGGTTATCTCCGAGCAGGTCGCAGAGCAGGCGGGATTGGCGGTAACTGCGTTCCCGCGACATGAGCTCACCGTGAGAAATCGGCGCGAAGCGCTGGCGATTTTTGTTGTGGAAGATGTTGAGGCGCTGGCGACCGGTCCAAGCACTTCGGTCACTTAGAATCAACTCATTCCGTTGCTTGCAATTCTTACCTTTCTTACCCTCGCCCTTTGGGAGAGGGTACGGTGAGGGTCAACTTGGTGGCGCTTGCCCTCACCCGCCGCGTCGCGGGGGCCTCTCCCGGAGGGCGAGGCAAAGAAAAGAGGGGGAGCGTCGTGCGCTTTGCTGACGTACATGTTTTCAGTCCACCGTCGCCGCGGTCGCGAGACCGGCCGTGGTATCGCCGAGCACCGTGCCGTGATCGATGCCAAGGGTTTTGATCCAGCGCTGCTGGCCGAGCGTCAACGCGATGAAAAAGCCCAGCTCGACCAGCTCCGGAATTGAAAAATGATGGTGCAGCTTCTCCCACAGAGCGTCGTCGGCAATGTCGGAGTTCCACGCGATCGCGCTGGTATAGGTCAGCGCGACTTTCTCCCGTTCGCTGAACTTGTTCGAGTCGCCGAAGTTGAGCAGCTCATCGTACTTTTCTTCCGTCAGTCCTTGCCGTCCAGCCTGGACGGAGCGCTGCACGCCTCAATACTCGCACTGGATCGACTTCGAGACGTAGACGCGGCACAGCTCTTTGAGCGCGTGATCGACCACACCGTGGCGAAATGTGAGATCCCAGGCTTGAGAGAAAGCACGGATGACGTCGGGCACGTGGGCGCGAACGGCCTGGCTTTCTGGCCGCGGCGTGCCTTCACGCCGGGCGCGTTCGAGGTAGCCTTTGATTTCCGGGTCGGTGACTGTATCAGGATCGACATAAGGAATGTGCGGCATGGATCACCTCTCTGGTTCGTAATTGCGAATTCGAAGCTCGAAATCCGAAACAATCAGTCTAAACCGTGAGCCGATAAATTGAGCTCGTCAACGAGCTGGTTTTTTCCTTTTAGTTCGCACTCCGTGTCGCTTGCTGTCTTTGTAATCCGAGTAATCTGGCGGCGTTGCCGCCCAGGACGTTTTCTTTGTCTTCCTCGGTCAGGCCGTCGATCCGATTAATGACGGAAACTTGGCCGGCGTCCATCATCGGCGTCGGATAATCGGTGCCGAGGAGGACATGATTACTGCCCATCGTTTTGATCAGAAATTCAACCGAAGCGGGGTCGAAGACACAAGTGTCGAAATACATTCGACTCAAATATTCGTAAATCGGGCCGGTGACCACGTCTCTCGCTTCATGACGGCTGTTTTGGCCGTGGCGCCAGCGGCCGCGAATCCATGGCGAATAACCACCGCCATGGGCGCAACAGATTTTCAATGCCGGCAGGCGCTCAAGCACACCGCCGAAGATCAAGCTTGCCTGCGCGATGGTTGTCTCCAGCGGATTGCCGATCAAATTGGCCAGCGCGTATTTCTTCAATCGATCGGCGGCGGCGACCTCGTGCGGATGAATGAAAATCAGCACGCCGTATTCCTGGGCGCGCTCGAAGAAGGAAAAGAACTCCGGCTCATCTAAATTTCTTCCGGCGTGGCTCGCGGGGATCAACACGGATGGCATGTGATGTTGATTGACCAGCCGGTCTAGTTCCCGGATCGCTTCGCCGACGTCTTGCACGGGCACGATTCCCATGCCGACGATACGTCCGGGGTAGCGCGCCGCGTCTTCGGCGATGGCATCGTTGACGACTTGGCACACACGCACGCCGATCGCGATCGGCGCCCACAACGGCAAAAGCGGCGGTAAGAGCGATTCGACGATGACATCGACTCGCTCGGCGGCCATCTCGCGGAGCCGCAACTCCGGATCGATCAGGTTCGTACGCACACGTGTCGACCAACCGTTCTCCTGGACAATCGCTTCGTGCCCTTGATCATTTTTCTCAATACGGCAGCCCATGCTTTTCGGATCGCGCCGGATCGCTTCGAGGTATTTAGCCGGTGCGGTGTGGCTATGGATGTCGACTCTCATCATTTTACCTCGCGCAGGATATTCGGCGATACGATCTCAATATGATACGCCCTTACTGCTTGGTTGCGAACTGCTTGAAGAAGTCGTCTTCTTCGAGTTTTTTGAGAAATTTTAGTTCAATGAAATCAGCGGGGTTTTTTCCTCTGAGAGCGGGACGCTGTTCGGCGAGGAAGTCGAGAATGAATTTGATGCCTTCCGGAGACGGTTTCAGTGATAAATTCAAATGCTTTGCGAATGTCTCCTGAGCCTGGACAAGAGCCGGATCGTCTTTCGCGACGCGCATGTATTTGGCAATCACCGGCAGCGCTTGTTCGGGGCGCGTCCGGTAGATGTAAATTGCCTCGCAGGTCGCGCGCAGCACATTGAGAATGACTTCGGGATTTGCGTCGCTGTACTTGCGC
>DASXSW010000359.1:0-5800 GCA_036505755.1 Binatia bacterium
GATCCGCATCAGCAGGCACATCGATATGGAACGCATACATGTTGACCGGATCCCGGAGCCAGGGCAAACGCCGGCCGCGCGCCGTGATGATCAGACCCGTAAGCAGGTTGACCGGGCCATTGGGTCCATGGGTGCCTGGCAGCCATTGCGGATAGAGGAGGGTCAACGGCCCCGGTTTCACCGGCACGGACTCGCGCACCATGAACAGCCGGCGATCCAGATCGGTCACATCGACGCTCAAGGTCAGCGTGCCGGGATAAAGGATATCTTGCGGCGCGGGAATTTCGGCCGCATTGGCCGTTGTCGCGCAGTACAAGCAAAGCAGCGCGACGGTGATAAAACTCTTTAAGTGAAGCATCTCGTAGCGGCTCCCTGAACAGCGAACTTGCGCGTGTCGATCGTTCTTCGCTGGGTGAAACACTACGCAGGCGCCGAAAATCTGACAGGCAAGCCCGACCATGGCCGTTGTGGGCGGAGAGTATCCGATAAGTTGGTTTTACGTCAACCTTAGTCGGGTTCGGTTGGCAGAGATCGACATTGTAAGATTGTTATGTCAAACCCCAATTTCCCGTCGTAAAAAAACTTCCCATGACTGCTTCTATTAAACGTCCGGCATTACCGAAGCTGGAAGTTCCGCGCTTATTCTTAAACGATTTGAACGGAGCGAAGCGTTCAACGGCTGGAACGACTTGAACCCAGCTATGCTCCCGCACAGTGGAAGGATGCGCTTGCCCAGCTCGACCGGCGAGGCATTCCCAATGGAGACCGGGGAGAAATGCGTGGTCTGAGGTCTGGCCTTAATCTGGACTTTATCGCTTTCAACTTTCCAATAGCCGTAACCGCATAGCCAAACGCCATCCCCTGCACGTTTGGGCTTTCAATCTGTTCAAACCGTACGGCTTTCACTACTCACTAATTCACTATCGTCCAAGTCGTCGCTTGATAAGACGACGGGACTAGGATATTCGAACGGATATTTGCTGGAGAAGGATTTGAAGACCACCGTGCTGTCGAGCATCCCCGCGTACGTGTGGGCGATCAAGAAAATCCTTCATTTAAATATGCCGTGCAAAAGAGGGGTTTCCTAATTTCTTGCGGTCGGTTATGACGAGCTGCTATGGTGCCGCTTGCCACCCTTCGGCCAAGGGGAGAGAAAAAACGCATCTGGAACTGACACAAACCGGGTCAAACTCATGCTCGACGCCGTCATCGCCGTGATCACAAAAGGGGAAAAGGTTCTGCTCATTCAGAGGGCGGCAGGCATCCGAGGCGGAGGGTATTGGGCGCCGGTCAGTGGCGAAGTCGAGCCTGGAGAGAGCCAGGAAGTGGCGGTGGCGCGGGAGGCGATGGAAGAAGTCGGCTTGACGGTGCGGCCGATTCGGAAGGTTTGGGAGAACGTTTCGACGCGGGGAACTTTTAGACTGCACTGGTGGATGGCGGAGTACGTAGGCGGTGAATTGGCGCTCAACGGAGCCGAAGTGAGTGACGCACACTGGCTCACGGTTGACGAGATTTGCCGTCTGGGTGGCACGTTCGAAGGCGACCGGGAATTTTATCGGAAGATCCTTCCCTCTTTCGTTTCCTAAAGCGATTTCCCAGTTTTTCCGCGAGAGCCCCACAGCTTCTTGCTCGCCAGCGAGGCGCCTTCGGATAGCGCGCGCAGCTTTGCCCACGCAATCTGCGGATGGACCCGCCCGCCCAGACCGCAATCAGTCCCAGCGATGACGTTCTCGCGGCCGACAATATTGGCGAAGGCCAGGATGCGATCCGCTACCAGCTCGGGGTGCTCAACGACATTGGTCGCGTGGCTCACCACGCCGGGAATGAGGATCTTGCCGGCCGGCAACTTGATGTTCCGCCAGATTTTGTATTCGTGCTCGTGGCGCACGTTGCCGGCTTCGATCAAGTACGCCTGTGCCTTCACCTTGAGCATCACATCGGCGATGTCTCGCAAAGGGATGTCCGTCGTGTGCGGCCCATGCCAGCTACCCCAGCAAATGTGGTAGCGGACTCGATCCTCCGGGATACCCTCCAGTGCACGGTTCAGCGCCTCGACGCGCAGCATCGCGTAACGCCTGTACTCCTTGAGGCTCGGCCGTGGGTCCAGCATGTCCCACGCGCCAGGCAATCCGGGGTCGTCGAGTTGCAAGGTGAAACCGGCCTCTACGATCGCCCGATATTCCTCGCGCATCGCGGCGGCGATCGCTTCGAAAAATGCCTCAGCTGCTGGATAGTGGCTGTTCTGGGCGCGGCAGAACATCTCCAGGCTGCCGGGAGCAATCGACGCGACGAACACCTCTTCGACGCCGGCGATGTCCTTAGCCGCTCTCAGGTTCGCGAGATCCCGCCTTAGATCTTCATGTCCGATATAGGCGATCGGACCGGCGCACATCGGACGGCTGGCAGCAGTGCTCGGCGCTCCCAAACCCGTGTCGGCATAGAACTCGGCGAACTCCCGTTGTTCCCAGCGTACCCCGACGATTCGCATCGACGCTCCCGCTGCCGCAGTATCCGGCGCAACCGCTTCCGGCGGCGTCGGAACGAAACCAGAGACGCGGTTGAAGATGTAATTGCCCCAGGCGCCGCGGTCCGATGCGGCGCGCATCGGCTTGCCGAACTCGCCATCGTTCGGAATATCGACGCCTGCCGTCCTCTGAGCGAGCACGACCTCGCCCACGGCGGATCGCAAGCGCGCCCGCAGCGCTTCTTCCGCAGGACCGCTCGTTTGCTTCGACCACATTTCGCGCAGGTCGGCCGGCCGGGGAAGACTGCCGACGTGTGTGGTCAGAATTCGCTCAGTGCTTCGTCGCATCTCTCAACGCCTCCACAATGTTAATTTCATGATGCCACTTGAGTCGTCTGCGTTTTTTTACAAACGCAAATCTCGTCCTGTTTGCCTTTCAATCGATTTCACAAAATTTGGGTGATGTGACGAGAATGGAAGAGGGCTACAACTCTTGAAATCCTAGTCATACGATGGACGCTAGTCGATTTGCACTTTTCCCGTCAAGCAGAAATTAACGAAATGAGAATGGTGGGGTCTGGCCTGAATCTGGACTTTGTCGCGTAATCGCTAGCCAAACGCCATCCCCTGCACGTTTGGGCTTTCAATCTGTTCAAAACGCTACGGTTTTCATACTCACTAATTCACTATCGTCCAACTCGTCGCTTGATAAGACGACAGGACTAGGATATTCGAGCAGTTAATGGTGTCGAGCGTTCCCGCGCAAATGTGGCGACCGAGAAAATCCTTCATTTAAATGAACCGGTATTGGACTACGGCCGGCTGCTGGCGGAGATGCCATGATCGGCGGCTGGAGTGATGGAATGATGGAGTAATGGAGCGATGGGAATCATTCGGACACTGCTAACACTTTTGATTTTTCACGTCGTCTCCGACGCGCAGGCGCAGGACGTGAGAGTGAAGGCGGAGGCGGAAGGCAAGCTGATGATGTACGCGACTTTTACCGCTGCCGACTCGAAAACTTTGCTGGATGGATTCAAACAAGTTTATCCGAAAATTGATGCGACTTATTATCGCACTAATGATGCGGCCCTGATGGAGCGATTCGTTAACGAAAACCGCGCCGGGCAAAACCTTTGCGATGTAATCATAACGACGAGTTTCTACGGTAACGCCATAAAAAAGCGCGGTCTGTTCGCGCCCTATGATTCCCTGGAGCGCAAATTTTTCCGCGAAGGCTATAAAGACCCGCAGGCGCACTGGACGTCGACATACACGAATTATGGCGCGTTCGGCTACAACACGCGGACAGTGGCAAAGACCAGCGTGCCGAAGTCTTTCAATGATTTGCTGAAGCCCGAGTGGAAGGGGCAGATCACCGTGGAAGGCCGCGCCTATGAGTGGTTTGGCACGACACTCAAAGCGATGGGCGAAGAAAAAGGGCTGGCGTACATGCGCGAGTTGGCCAAACAGACGGAGCTGCGCACCGGGCGAAATTTGCTCGCTCAGCTCGTTGCTGCAGGAGAGTTCAAAGGCGCGCTCAGCGGCTACTCGCAAACCTTCGAGGTTTTGAAACCCGCCGGCGCGCCGGTAGATTGGGTATATCTAAATCCGGTCTTTGCCAATATTCATCCCACCGGTATCGCCGCCAAAGCGCCGCATCCCAACGCGGCGCGTTTGTTCATCGACTTCGTGCTTTCCAAGCGCGGTCAAGAGGTAATCCGCGGCATGAATCGCATCCCCGACCGCATCGACACACGGCCGCATCAAGCGCGCCTGACGGAAAACATCAAGCCCGCGTTCGCTCCAGCGGAGGTCCTGGACAATTTCGAGCGCTACGCCAAATTGTTTCACGAGATCTTCGGCGGGCGATAAGCACGCGAAGCGTGCAAACTCTTAGCCCTTTGTCGGATGCCAGTTGTAGCTTTTCACTGTATAGGCGTCTTTTGGCATCAGCGTGGTAAGTCCTCCCTTAGCCAGTTCGTCTTCGAATTTCTCCCGAATCCACGGATCTTCATCGACATATTCAATCATATCCTTGGCGCGATCTTCGATCTTTTCCGCATGGCCGCGAAACTGCCGCGGCGGATGAAGCGCGAGATAGCGAGCGGGCGTGGCGCCGACGTTGAAGTGCTGATGAAACCACTTGTTGGGCGGGACGAACATACTGCCCTCGTGCCACGGAGCCACAATCTTCTCTTTCCCTTCTTCCCACAGGACCGAGTAGCCTTCGCCGGCCGGGATCACGATGACCCGCCCCGGTCCATGACGATGTGCTTTTTTATAAGTACGCGTGGGAAAGACCGACATGTGGCAGGACATCTCTGAATTAGGAAACATGATCGTCACACTCATGCCGCCGCGGCGATTGGTCGTAAGCTTATCCCAAGCGGCCATGTCGGGAAAAAAATTGCCGAACCAGTAGACGCGATTTCCACCCCAAGCGAGGGAAGGATCGCCGTTTTCGATCAGCTTGGCCTCGGAATAGGCATCCATTTCTTGTTTTGAACTATCTGCTTTCTGAAATGGATTATTGAAGTAAAAGCTCGGCTCGGTGACCAGCGAAGTTGCTAGCGGGAGATAGCTATAGCGGAGCAAGCGGACGGGCCGGTCGCCACGCATGTTCCCCAGCTGCAGATAACTGTTGGAACCGATTTGAAACAAGCTGCGGTCTTGCCACTCAAAGGTTTTTTTCGGCGCGCCGTCGGCTGTCCAAACCGTGCTAACACCCCGGCCCTGCAGCACATAGATCAGTTCGTCGAGAGCGAACTTCACCGGCGGCAAAGTTTTGCCCGGAGCGATCTCCATGACAACGGCGGAAGTGATTCCCTCCTGCCCCATAAGCTGAATGAATGCCGCGTTACATTGGCGCTCATCCCACCAGCCCAGCTCGACCGTGCGGAGATCTTCGATGAAAAAACCGCGATGAATGGGAATCCCGACGGACTCCATCCAACGGTCATAGGTATACGCCTTTACTTCGACCGCCGCTTGACTGGATTGATACGGGTTTGCGGTAAGTTCCGGGCTTTGGGTTGCCATTGTCGCGTCTCCTCCTTAAGCCTTTCCGGTAACATCAATTGATTCTTAACGCCAGGGTGCTGTAACTTAACCTACATTAATTTCCACGCGCCTTGGTTCAGTTGTTCATGCTCATTTTTGCTCCTGCGCCTTGACGATTTCCTTGGCAAGCTTTAGCACCGGAGTCATATCGGTAAACTCGTGACGTGCTACGTCTAGATACTTTCTACCTTCGACCAAACGGTTTTCGGCGGCAAGCATATCTTTGGGAATATCTATTCTGCGAGAGTTTGGCGGTAGCTCGCCATATAGATC
>DASXSW010000360.1:0-10138 GCA_036505755.1 Binatia bacterium
CTTTTCTTCAGGAGCTTCATGCCGAGCCCGTCGCAGTAAAATTTGAGGCTCTCATCAAGATCATTCACCCGGATCATTGTATGAACGATTTTCATAGGCTTCTCCCTTTCGCCGGAATTTTCTGCGTCGTTGAGACCCCTACCGGCAACATTCGACTTAGTCCATCGCCTTCGCAAACCCACGGATTGTCTCTTCCCTACTTCCGCCCGGCGGGCTGTAGGGAATAATCGCGATTTGTTGGATGCCGGTTTTTTTGATGCGCTCGATCTGCACGCGGCACTCGGCGACGGTGCCAGCGATGGCGAACTTATCGACCAGCCAGTCCGGGATCACTTCCGCGTGGTTCGCCTGCTGATCCATGTGGTGATAGTAATCGTAGGTTTTGCGGATTTCTTCGAGAACTTTCTGTTCGTTGGGGTCGAGCACGTAGGGGAGCGGATGAGCGACCACCCGCGCAACGTGGGCCTTTACCGCGTCTTTAGCAGGAGCGGTATCGGAAACTGCACACGGAACCCACAGAACTAGATCTATATCTTCAAGTTTTCTACCGACGGTTTTTGCTCCTGCTGCAATTTTTTCCTTCGCGTGTGCGATATAGTCGTCAGCGACACCGACAAGAATAATAATCCCGTCGGCGATGCGGCCACATAGTTCGAGCATCTTGGGTCCGCTCGCGGCGATGTAGATGGGAACTTTTCTCTGACATGGGTGAAGCACGTGAATCTTGCCAGTTTCGAGCTGCACTTCCTTGCCATCGAGAAGATCGCGCAGTTGCTGCATGCTTTTCTCGAAATACGACAACTTCGCCGGCTTCATGCCCATGGTTTCCACTGAGCTATCGCCCAGGCCGATGCCGACGATCATGCGTCCCGGCGCGTATTCTTCCAAGGTCGCGTAGGCGCTGCCGACTACGGCCGGATGACGGGTAAGCGGATTGGTAACCCCCGTGCCAAGTTTCACTCGCGTGGTGTTGAGCGCCATCGCCGCCATGTTAACGTAGGCCTCGCGCCAGATGAGGTGCGAGTCGCCGACCCAGATATGACTGTAGCCGGACGCTTCCGTTACCTTGGCAAGGTAAATCATTTTCTGTAATGGTTCGGTTGGAAACAGACCGACACCGAATTCACAAGCGCTCACTCGAACTCTCCTTCAGCAGCAACTTTGGCTGGCGATGCGCTCGGGCGGCGGGGTCTGCTGGCTACGGCCTGCCACGCGAACTTCGCCGTCGATGATCACGTAGGAAATGCCGGGCAGGTCGCCTTTAGCGAACGAATCTAGAGCGTCTTTGGCCACCGAACCGGTAATTTTGTGCAGCAAGACCAAATCCGCCGGCCGTCCTTCTTCCAAGATGCCAAGATTCAAATCATGCGCCCGCCCGACGCTACCCGTCGCCATGCAAATGGTCTTTTCCGGCGCCACTTCGCCGACCGACGAGATGAAAGCGATCTCGCGAAGGATTCCGCGCGGAATGACACCGGTGCCGCCCGGCGTATCTGTGCCGATCAGAATACGATCGAAAGAGTTCCTCACCTTGACCGCGCGTATGAGACTCAGCGCCAAACGATAATTTCCTGAGCTGCAGATCTCAGCGTAACAACTCGTTTCGTTGACGATCCGAATCATGTCCTCTTCAGGCATCGGAATCGGCCCGCCGGTGATATGCCCGATAATGTCCGGCTTGATCTTTTGTACGATCTCGAACCCTGCCACCTGGCTCACGCCCGAGCGCGACACGCCGCCGGAGTGAATCTTGACTTTGATGCCGCGCGCGTGCGCCCATTTCACGTAGCGTTCAGCCTCGCCGTTAGGCAGTAGGCTGTAATCGTAAAAAATGAATTTGACGAGTTTGATCCCGAGAGACTCGATCTCGTCGAAATCTTTCTCGGTGAGGCCAGGAACTAGCAGCAATGTGCCGGCATGAACTTTTACACCCGATGGTCGCAGATTGTCGTAACAACGTTTTGTGACAATGGCCACCGATAGGGCGGTGCGCGCGTCCGGAGGCAACGGCAGTCCGGGTAAATGCAACTCGCCGGCGGAAATGAGCGACGTCACTCCACCGTGCATGTAATTCGTAATCCACCCGAGCGAATTCTGCGCCGGTGTGTATTCGCCGATGGATGGATGCGAGTGCGAATCGATCAAGCCGGGAATCGCCGTGATACCATTGGCATCGATTGTTTGATCGGCGGGCTGATTTAAACCGTTGCCGATCGCTTGAATGATTCGGTCTTTAATAAAAATGGAATTTGCCTGTCGGAGCGGGCTTTCCAACTTTCCGGTCACCAGCGTCCCGATGTTTTTAATCAAGATGGCTGACATGGGCTGACTATACCAGAGCCTTGATAGCAGAAAAAGCGAGGCAGGAGATCGGTTGCTTACAACGGCCCGAACTCGAATACTCGTCAAAAAATGATACCGTGACTCCCAAGATGCGCCATTTAATTTGGAATGTGGATCCTGCGATTTTTATTGTCGGCCCAATCGAAGCTCGCTGGTACGGGCTCTTCTTCGCGCTCGGATTTTTGCTCGGCTTTCAGATCATGGCGCAGTTTTACCGCAGGGAGCAGCGGGAGCTCGAAAACTTGTCTGAGCTATGCCTGTACCTGATGCTTGGAACCATCATTGGCGCGAGACTTGGTCACGTCTTTCTTTATCAGCCCGATTATTTTCTCTCGCACCCGTGGGAAATTCCCATGATCTGGCATGGTGGACTAGCGAGCCACGGCGGTTTCGCCGGCGTGATGATCTCGCTGTATCTTTACCTCAAAAAACACCGTGACATGAGCTTTATCGAGCTGGCCGATCGTCTCGCCATACCTTGTCTCTTAGCAGCGGCGCTAATCCGCGTCGGTAATTTTTTTAATTCGGAGATTCTCGGCACCCCATCGAACCTGCCCTGGGCGATCGTGTTCGCGCGCGTCGACGACATTCCTCGACACCCGGCGATGCTTTACGAGGCGGCGGCATACTTTCTGGTTTTTTGCGCGCTGTACGTCGCCTACTGGAAGACCACGATCATTCTATTTCCCGGTAGAGTCTTCGGTACAACCCTAGCGACCTGTTTTCTCGCTCGCTTCATGATCGAATTCGTCAAGGAAAATCAGGTGCCGTTCGAGAGTCGCTTGCCTTTGAACATGGGGCAACTGTTAAGCATTCCCTTTATTCTCTTGGGCGTCTATCTCATCTATGCTTCACGAATAACGTCGAGAACACCGGCACGCTAGTTGACGACAAGACAAACGAAGGCTGAAAGATTCCATCGCCGGTCACCCGGTCGAGGTTTAAAGAGTTGAGTGCGAATCTTCGTCAAACAACTTGTTCGGTTCCCGAATGGCCGCATGAAACGTTTTCCGGCCACAGGAGTTCCTTGTGTGAGCCGATGACGGCCTGGAGGGTAGTAATCACGATTATCGCGGCGATGAGCAGTGCAAAAAGGGAATCAAAAAGCGAACTCCCCGAAGTAAACACCAATATTCCTGCTGCTACGGGAACGAGCGAAACCATAGTGTCACCCAGGTTATGCACATAGGCAAGACGAATCGCGGTGTCCTCTTTACTCGACTCACGAAGCACTCGAGCAACGCCCCAGTTGGCTAATGCACCGATTAAACCTGCAACGATCGGGACCATGCCCGGCACTTGCACCGGCAATGCCAGGCGCTCGACGACGCGCCAGACAAGAAATGCGCAAATGGCCAGCAAGCCGATCGAGTTGAACAGGTTGGCGTAGCGTAAAAGTTTACCGGAAAGACCCGCTCTCAGGCTGTAAGCCAACAGCAAAAGCACAAGCGCGACCTCGTCGGAAAGATTGTGAACGCCGTCCATGATCAGGCTGAAGCTGTTAGAGCCAATCCCCGCAGCGATCTCCACGACGAGGACGGCTGTGTTGAGTTGCACCGCACGGACAAGGGGATGACGACGATGTGACATGTAAATCTCCCCTATGAGTCTTGCTCGATTTTAAATTTTTTACTTACTTCGGCTGCGGCCCCAGGACCACCTGCGCCAGATCGTCGAGCTTTAGCCATTTTGCGAAGGCTGCTTGCACATCTGCCGCCGTGAACGCCGCGTAGCGTTTGGCCGCGGCGATGGGCTCGTCCAGCGGCAGATCGCGCGTCGAGCGATCGAGTAACCCGCCGGCAATGCCTTGGACGCTCGATTCACTGAGCGGTATAGCGCGCAACAGCAGAATTTTTGCTTGATCTAGCTCGGCGGCCGTAACTGGTTTGGTCTGCATGATGCGCAAATTGCGCTCGATTAGCGACCTCGCTTTGACCACGTTAGGTGGATCGCAGGCATAGGAGACGGTAAACACGGAACGGGTCTTGCCGGATTGTAAGTGCGCGTCAATAGAGTATACGAGACCGCTTTTTTCCCGTAGATCCTGGTACAGCCGGCTGGCGTAAAAGCCGCCGGACAAAACCTGCAGGCCGACCTGGAGCGCATAGTAGTCGTCGTCTTGACGCTTGAGCTCGAAGGTCTGGCCCAAGCTTACCTGATCTTGAACTCGACTCCGATCCGGGACGACGGTGGCGCTTGCCTTGTTGCGCGGCACCGGCGGCAAGTCCGTTTCAGGTTTTGGACCCGTGCCTTGCCACGAAGCAAAATATTTTTCGATCACGGCGCGAGCATGCTCCGGCGTCACTTTGCCGATCACGGCGATGGTGGTCAGGTCGGGCCTGAACACTTTCTCATGATAGCTACGCACGTCTTCGAGCGTGAGCGATGCGATCGTATCGGGCGTCGCCTCGCGCAGCGTCGGATCCTTCTCGGGATAAATCGCTTTTAGAAAGGCTCGCCCTGAGCGGTAAACTGGACTTTGCAGTTGGCCCGCCACGGCTTGAGCGGTGCGCTGCTGCACGGCTTTGAAGGCTGTTTCCGGCAGCGCGGGATGCAATAGATTATCCGCAAGAAGCTCCACGCCGCGCGCGAAACCGTCCGGCAGAACCTCGAGTGAAAAGCTGGTTCCCGCCTGCGCGTTGGCGCCAATCTCATCGAGGGCTTCCTGGAAAGCGATGCGATGAAGTTTCGTCGAGCCGTAAGCGAACAGATCGTCGAGAATTTGATCGGCTCCTTCTTTCCCCGCCGGCACCTGGAGCTCAGCGCGATTTTTCACCCGGCCGTACACGCCTACGGTGTCGCTGATGGTTTCCGGTTGAACGATGAGGCGCAATCCGTTGGGCAGCACGGTAACGCTCGGATTGACGGTGGACGTCGGCACGGCTAATGGCGCAAGCGCTTTTTTCGCCCAAGCCGGCAGCGGCACGGCTTTCGTCTGCTTCGGCGCAAAAGATTCGCCGCCCGAGCGCGAGCCTTCGGATGCCACGGCCTCGCCCGATTCGTGCGGCGTCATAATCACCGTAACCGCACTGTCGTTGATGAGGTATTTTTTCGCCACCCGATTCACATCGGCGACGGTGACCTTTTTGATCGCTTCGATGTCGTCGTCGATAGAAATGCGCCCTTCGACGCTCAGCGCTTGCGACCATTCAGCGGCCAATCCGGCAATCGAGTTTCGGCGAAATTCCGCTTCCGCCACCTCGCGGCGCTTGGTCGCTTCGACTAAATCGGCGTTAACGCCTTTGTCGACATAGCCGGCGATGATGGCTTTCATTTGTGTAATCAGAGCGGCGCTGTCTTGGCCGCGAGGAAATGCAGCGTTTGCGTAGCCGAATCCGGCCACGGGCAATGCCGTGCCGTCAAAACCGCCGGATAGCGCTTTGCCTTCGGCGGCAAGGGCGTAAAGTTCGCCGCGACGGCTATCGAGTGCATCGGCTAGCACGACACCGGCGGCATAATCGGGATCGTTGAAGCCCGGCAATCGATAAGCCACAGCCGCCAAGCCGTAAGGCAAATCCGAATCCACCTCGATGGTCGCGGGCTTCAACGGCTGCAGCGCGATTTTTGGCCGCGCCGGCACAGCCCGAGCTGGAATCGATTCAAACAATTGCTTGACCGTTGCCAGTGCCGCGTCAGGATTAACATCGCCGACGATAACTAAGATCGCATTGTTCGGCGCATACCACTTGCGGTGAAAATCCTTGAGCATTTTGCCCGTGGTTTTTTGAAACGAGGGTCGGGTGCCCAGCGCATCGTGTTCGTAGGGCGTGCCGGCAAACATTTGCGCCAGCAAACGCGAGTAAAATAAATACTGCGGGTTGGAATAATCCTGCGCCACCTCTTGCTCGATGGCGCCCCGTTCTTGGCGCCACAGCGCGTCGGTGGCGAGGACGTCGCGCATCCGCACTGCCTCGATGCGCAGCGCGGTTTCGAGATCGCCGGTTGGCACGGTGAAAAAATATTGAGTGACGATTTGTTGGGTGTTTGCATTGAAATTGCCGCCCATCGCTGCGATCAGGTTGGAAAGCTGGGCCGATGAAAGCCCCGGGCTGCCGCGAAACATCATATGCTCCAGCGCATGCGCCATGCCGGGAAATCCGGCCGGCGCTTCATTGGAGCCGACTAAATAGTTAACTTGAGTAGTCACAACAGGCGCGAGCGTGTTTCGGACAATCACCACACGGAGGCCATTTTTCAGTGTGGCACGCGTGATTTCCGATTCGGTTGCGGCTTGAGCTGGACCAGACGTGTAGTTCAACAGAGCACCCAGAATTAGCAGAGATCCTAAGATTTGTTTTTGTCGCCCTTGCCCCATCTCATTTTCTCCGTAACATCGACCTATCTTGTTTTCGCACAGCAAGGCTACTCTTCAACCATATCTAATAAGAGCATCAAGCCAACACCCAGTCCTATGGCGAGCAACTGCACGACTGACTTGCCAAGCTTCGACTCCTTATTTAGCTCCGGCACCAGGTCAGAGCCGGCGATATAGATGAAACCGCCGGCCGCCACCGGCAACATCACACTGGAAAAATTCTCCAATGTGGAACCGACCAGGAGAGCGATAATCGTCCCTAAGATCGCAAAAACAGCAGATAGAAAGTTGAAAAACAGCGCCCTTGTCTTGGTGAATCCGGCATACAGCAAAATAAAGAAGTTGCCCAGCTCATGCGGGATCTCGTGAAAGACGACAGCCATCGTCGTCGCGATGCCGACATGAAGGCTCACGACGTAAGAGGCCCCAATGATCATCCCATCGATAAAATTGTGGACGCCATCCGCCAATAGATTCATGTATCCTACGGGATGGATGGAATGACCGGATGCGAAAACGTGCTCATGCCGCCAACGAAGAAACTTCTCCAAAATGAAGAATGCAAAAATGCCGGCCAGAACATAGAGAGACGTTTCCAGCTTGGTCTCGAGCTTTTCAAAGGACTCCGGCAATAGGTGAATGAAAGCATCTCCGAATAAGCCACCGACCGCCAGGCTGACCATGACGAAAATGATTTGCTTTAACTTCTCCTCGCCGACTGAAATGAAAGCGAGGCCGATGAGCGACAGAAGGCTCACCAAAATAACACTGACGAGGCTATAAGACCATACGACCGACGTGGCGTTCCCTTTTCATCCCGCGAAGAGATCGTGCACGATTTCTCTCACGGCATCCGTCGACGCCTGACCCACATTCGTTGCGCTAGGTGTGGGAACGGCGCGCTGAACCCGTCTCTCCCAGAGCACGGCTCCATCGTCAATTCGTATGAGCTTGAACTCGACTAAGACCCGGACAAACTTCTGCGCTTCTACTTCCCACCGGCGGATCTCACCGACGAAAGTCAATCCCGAGAGTTTTCCCTCGCGAGCGACGCGCACCGCCGCGTCGGTGTTCGCGGGAAATGCCACAAAGCGCGCGTCCTTTTCCTCGGGCAGCGAAATTCGAAATCCTCGTTGTTCGAGTTCTGCTTTCAAACTGTCGCGCAACAGATCCATCACGTTTTGGCGATAGTCTGAAGAAATCTTTCCCGCCATCTCGGCGAGTGATCGGAGTGGATTCATGGACGGCAAGAGCAACGGCAAGGCCGTGCTGTTCTTTACTTTGGCCAACCAGAGCTGCTCCGAATGAATTGCTTTGGCCTCGGGAACGGGTGGCTCGGCGACTTTAGGGCTACAGCCGCTCATGAATACGGCAACGCAGATAAGCACCAGCGGCATGGCCCCCGTCCTGGTTGAGATGCGACTTAGCCCGTACGCCAAAAAAATAATGCAACATCCCAGTGTCACGTCGGTCGGTCCTAGAGGAAGGTCAAGGCGCACCGAGCTATAGAATCCCAAAAACGCCATTACCAAACCAAGCACGGACGAAAGCATTAAGAATGAACTCATCCGCTTTACCAACGGCCGCGCCGCAAGCGCCGGCAACACAAGAAAACCAAAAATCAACAGCGGCCCCGCCAGGATCACGCCAAACGCAATGATCAGACCGGCAAGAAGATACAGCAATACGTCCCAAATCACCTGCCGACCCTTCAAAAGAAAAGCCAAGTCGCGGTCGAACGAAATCAAGAGAAATTCTCGATGAAAAGCGAGCATTGCCACGAGTACCGCGCCGAACACTGTGGCCAAGAGTTTGAGTTCGCCTTTCGACAAAGCGATCACTTCTCCCTTCAGTAAATTAAGAACTTCGATCTGACCGGCCGGATTGAAAACCATAAATAGGATGGTCAATCCCCCGGCGAATGCATAGGCAGCGGCAAGGCGGCCTTCCGCCAAGCCTTTTCCACGCTGCTCCAGATAGCCGAGCAGCCCCATGCCCAAGAACGTAAACACGAGTGAACCGACCATGCCGATGCCGCGTTCGCTTTGATTCAACTGTGGCAAAACGCCGGTCTCTTGCAACCAAAGGGTAAAAGAAACTCCGGCAGCGGCGATTTCAGGAAGCGTCAATCCAAGAAACACTGTGCGCCGTAGAACGAGGTAAGATCCGACGAGCGGACATACCAACCCCATGATCATCGTCCCAACAAGCGCAGGAAAAAGTAGATATGAAGGACTTATGATCTCAAATAGGTTACTCACGCCGAAGACCTCTGTTCCAACCAAACTTTTCCTTTGTCGACGCGCACAATCCTATCGGCAACTCTCTTAACCATTTCAAGATCGTGACTGGAAAAAAACACCGCCAAGCCTTTCTCATGCGTCAGTTTAATCAAGACGTCAGTGATGGTGCGTCGGGATTCCTCGTCCACGCCTGAAAGAGGCTCGTCCAGGATCATGATCTGCGGCATAACCATCAAGGCGCGAGCGATAAGAACACGCTGTTTTTGGCCGCCGGAGAGCGAAAAAAAAGATTTGCTCATCAGGTGGCGAATACCGACTTGGTCTAAGACCTCGCCCGCCTGCTGCTTCTCCTTCTTAGGAAAAACTTGATAGGAGCGCACACGCCCATAGGCTCCCATCTCGACAATCTCGGCGGCACTCAATGGAAATTGCGGATCAAGAGCGGCGCTTTGCGGAACATAACCAAAATTGGCGAGTGGACAATTGCGCGAAAGAGAACCGCCAAGAACTGGCAACAGTCCGAGAATAGCTCTGAAAAGCGTCGTCTTCCCGGAACCGTTAGGACCAGCCAACCCGACGAGGCTGCCGGGGAAAATAGCCAAATTGACACCCTGGAGAACTGGTGCCGAATCGTAACCCAGGCTGACATCTCGGAGAGAAACCAGAGGGAGCAACTCATCGACTGAATCGCTCTCTCTGGTCGTTTTTATTTCGTCGACATCTTGTTCCGACTTCATTAAGTCTAACTAGCCGCCTGCACTAGGGTGCGCACAGTATAATCAATCCACTTAATATAGCTATCAGTCTCCGGACGGCCTCCCGAACTGCTGTAAAGACGCAGAACTTTAATACCCGTTTCGTTAGCCAGCTGCTGGGGTACGCGCGGATTCTGCGCGCCATAAAGCAGTACTTGGGCTTTTTCCTGTTTGATCCGCTGCACGAGATCCACGATGTGATTCGGGGTTGGTTCAATTCCAGGCTTTAGCTCAACCGCTCCAACCCGCTTCAGGCCGTATCGGTTGGCAAAATAAACCCATTCCTGATGATACTCGACAAATTTGACGCCCTTCAAAGGCGCCGTCATCTTTTCCCAGCGCGCAATCCAGCTGTCCAGTTCCGTGACATACGCTTTGAGATTTTTTTCAAAAGCCGCCTGATGCTGAGGGAAGTTACGCGAAAGACCGGCGGCAATGTTCTGCGCCACAATTTTCGTGTAAACCGGATCCAAAAGATAGTG
>DASXSW010000361.1:0-6186 GCA_036505755.1 Binatia bacterium
TTTGGTTTGGTTTCAATCCCGGTAAAGCTGTATGTGGCGACTTCGTCTGAATCGCCCAGCTTCAATCTTCTCCATGCGGCCTGCGGCAATCGCATCCGGCAACAGCGCTTTTGTCCGGCCTGCAATAAGGTCGTCGAGCGCGAAGACTTGATTAAGGGATACGAATTCGTCAAGGATCAGTACGTCAAAGTGACCGACGAGGAACTCAAAGCGCTCGAGGGTGAGGCCTCGGAGGCAATCGAGATCTCCGAATTCGTTCCGCTTGCCAAGGTCGATCCGATCTATTTCGAGCGAAGCTACTACCTCGGCCCGGATAAGGGCGGCGAAAAGGCCTATCGTCTCCTGGCCGATACCATGACCCAGGTCGGCAAAGTCGCGTTGGCGAAATTCGTTATGCGCGGTAAAGAGAATCTGGTCATCGTTCGCTCGGCGCGAAATGGCCTACTGATGCACACGATGTATTTCGCCGACGAGGTGCGCAATTTCGATGAAATTTCTAAAGGAGAATCTGCGAAAATTACCGATGCCGAGACGAGTCTGGCCATTCGTCTGATCGAGGAATTGTCGAACGATGAATTCGAACCGGACAAGTACGAAGACGAATACTCGCAACGCGTCATGAACTTGGTCAATAAAAAAGCTGAAGGCAAAGAAATCACCCTCACCCAGCCGGTAGCACGTCGAGGTCAGGTGATCGATTTGATGGCAGCGCTGAAGGAGAGTCTCGGCAAGAATGCACCACGACAGAAAAAGCCGGCGGTCCATGCGAAGCCGATCGAAGCTGAAAAAGTGCGAAAGCGAGCCTCCTCATCGAAGAAATGAAGCTTTTCTCCACGGCAGAGGTGGCGAATATTCTAAATCTGCCGGATAGCCGGATCCGCTCCTTTGTGCGCGCCGGATTTCTCGCCCCGGCGCGAAACAAAACCAAAAGCCTTCAGTTTACTTTTCAAGATCTGCTGTTTCTGAAAACCGCCAAGAGTCTACTCGCGTCGCGCGTCCCGGTAAAAAGAATCCTCCGCATACTGTCTTCCTTGAAACGACAGCTTCCGGATGAGCAACATCTTTCCAGTCTAAAGATTTATGCCGACGGCCGCCGGGTCGTGGTTTGGGACGGCAAGGCTCGCTGGCAGCCCGACTCGGGCCAGTTTTTATTCAATTTCGACGCTCGCAGTGTCATGCGCACGATGAAGTTGCCCGCGCCGAAGCCGATTAAAACAAATTTCACCGCACAACACTGGTTTAATCTTGGCACCGAGTTAGAGGCTACCTCGACCGAGGAAGCTAAGCGAGCCTACGTTAGAGCCCTGGAACTCGACCCTAAGATGAGCGACGCCCACCTCAATCTAGGCAAGCTCTATCACGATACCGGCATGCTCAAACAAGGCGAAACACACTATCGCGCGGCGGTGGAGTATGCTCCTCGCGATCCAGCGCCATGTTTTAATTTAGGTGTGTTGCTCGAGGACTTGGAGCGACCGCGGGAAGCCGCGTACTGCTACAAGGAAGCGGTCGAGCGAGACCCTACCTACGCTGATGCTCATTACAACCTCGGTCTCGTGCTCGATTCTTTAGGCGAAAAGAAAGAAGCCTTCACCCATCTACGCACCGCTCGCAAGCTCTATCTCGGTAAATGAGTTCCAGACGAAGGACGGTTGGCAAAGAAAGCGCCGGCATTCCCCAGCATCTGGATGCCATGGACTTCGACGCCGGCGGCAAAACCGTGCGCTTGACCAATCTGCGCAAAGTCTTCTGGCCGGATATCGGAATTACCAAGGCCGATCTTCTCCAATTCTATATTGATGTCGCCCCTGTCCTGCTGCCGCATCTGGCGGAGCGCGCCATGGTGATGAAGCGCTATCCCAACGGCATCAGCGGCGATTTCTTTTTCATGAAGCGCGCTCCATCGCCGCGGCCAGGATGGATCGAGACCTGCCCCATCGAGCATGGTTCAGGCAGCGTCATCGACTTTCCCGTGATCGGCGATTTAGGTTCACTGCTTTGGGTGGTCAATCTAGGCTGCATCGATCTCAATCCCTGGTATGCGCGCTGCGACGATGTCGATCGGCCCGACTACCTGCACTTCGATCTCGACCCGGTCAAGGGAGCGAGTTGGCCACGGATGTTGGAAACCGCCACCGTCGTGCACGAAGCTTTGAAGCAGCTCAAACTGCCGGCGTTCATCAAGACCACAGGCTCCAGAGGGTTTCATATTTATGTGCCGATCGTTCGCGGGCCGACGCAAAAAGAGGTCTGGGCGTTTGCTAAACAGCTGGCCACGAGCCTGGCGGCTCTGCGCCCCGATTTGATAACGGCTGAATATCGAATTGCCAAGCGACCGGCCCGGCGCGTGTTGGTGGATTATAATCAAAACGCTTGGGGCCGCACGCTCGCGTCGATTTACTCGGTCAGGCCTCAGCCGAAAGCTACGGTTTCTACTCCAATCACGTGGAAAGAGCTGGAACAAGGAGTCCGGATCGAAGACTTCCGAATGGACAATGTTCGCCGGCGCGTTAAGAAGCTCGGCGATCTGTGGGCGCCTTTGCTGTCACGAAAAGGCCGAGCAAAATTGGCATCGTTCTATGGCGCTGCCGATTGAGCCGCCCTATCCTCCCATAGAGGCCCTGTCCGTCGAAAATATTCCTTCGGGCAATCCTGGCGCTATGAACCTAAAAGCAATGGCTTTCGTTGCCTCGCGTTCAAAGACGGCAAACAATAGAGCTTCAATCGAAGAAGGGCGAGCTCTGAGCCGCTACTTTCCGGAGCTGGTGGCTGCGATGCAGAAACTAGCAGCAGATCGTCGAAAGAAAAGGCCGCGCCGGCGCGAATGACAATCTCGCCACGAGTAAAAATCTCTTGGGCATCGCGCCGAAAGCCACGTAATAGAGCATCCCGTACAGGTGATTGTGTTTGATTTACTCGTGACACGGCACTAAATTTTTACGTTGGCGCCCTGACTAGGCGCCGAAAGCGTGCTCGATGGACCAAGTCAAATCCACGGGCAGAGCTTTCGCACCGGGAATTTTGACGGCGGCTATGACACATAAGAAATATATCGGTCGGAACAATAAGATCTGAGGTAGGATGGAACGCCCAATCAGCACCCACGCATTTCACGCCGCGGATCTCCTGCGGTTTGCCAGGTTTCTCGCCGATTTGCTGGATCAACGTTTTACGATTCCCGGAACGTCAATTCGGATCGGACTGGATCCGATTGTTAGTCTAATTCCCGGCATCGGCGACCTCATAGCCAATCTAACGGGATCGCTTATTCTGCTTATCGCGGCGGAGTATCATCTTCCCAAGGTCGTATTGCTGCGCATGGGCATGAACATCGCTGCAAATACGATCCTCGGCGCTGTCCCCATTTTCGGCGATATTATGTCGATTTGGTTTCGCAGTAATGTGAAAAATGTCGAGTTGCTCGAACGCTACGCCGGCAGGGAATCGAGACGAGCTGCTCTTGGCGATTGGATTTTCGTCATTGTATTAGTCTTTGGACTTTTTGTGCTACTAACCGGGATTGTTCTGGCAGTTGCCTGGCTTCTTAAACAAGTCTGGAACATCGTGTAAGCAAGAACGTGCGGTAAAGGCGGATTTTGCCGCAAACGCCCCTTCTCGCGATCCGCTTCAATATCGGTTCTAACACGCGCTGCTCCATTTTCGTGTCCTGATGCATCGTCTCCCCTCTATATAGGAGATCGACAGCCATCACCCGATTCTGCCAGATGATTACTCAAATACGCTGCAAGATGATTGTTGTCCATGTATGCGCCCTTCTGTCCGCATCTAGCACGAACTCCGCACATTCAGCATAACACCGGTCACCAAATATAAACATCCATTTTTGTCCGCTGCTCGCAGTAAGAGGAGACGAAAATGAACGCTGCCCACGACAACGGCATTACTTCAAAGCGATTTTGGCATTGGCCCTTACTGCGTTTCGCGGGTTGTCACAGGACAGGAGTGTGGCATGAACTCTGCCCTCCGGAATAGTGATACGAGGAGTCTTAAGTTTATGAAGACATTCTTGGGCAATTTTAACGTATCTTTGAGCCGGCCGATCAGTTTTAGGTTCCGCGCCTCCCACAACGGCAATCCTTTAACTAATTTTACTCATGCCTCAGGCCAGGCCCTGGTCGAGTTCACGCTAACATTCCTGCTGCTCCTGATCGTCGCCTGGATACCGGCAGACTTTGGGCTTGCCTTTTATACCGGGCAGCTTGCTCAGAACGCCGCGCGTGAAGGAGCCAGAATTGCGGCTGCCGATTCGACGCTCGTAAGCGGAAGCACCAGCTGTACCATGCCTTCTTGTACCGGAAACATTTTTAAGGAAACGGCAGCAAGAATTTCGGCGGCACTCCTTCCAAGCGCTACCATCACACTGAGCCTAGATCCCAATACGGGTGCGAACTGCAATCGGATGGTCACTGTCACGGTATCAGGAACGTATAATTTCTTTTTTTATCAGTTCCTGCATTGGGTGGGGATTAATGGCAACCTAAACAACACACCGATAACTCGTCAAACGCGCATGAGGTGGGAGGGCCAGTCCGGATGCTAAGTTTAAGTCTAAAAATCGAAGTAACCGAATGGGAGACCAACTCAATGACCTCAAGCAGTAAAAATAAAGTAAAGAATCAAAGAGGCCAAGCCATCGTCGAGATTGCACTTATCACACCACTTCTGTTGGTTGCGTTGTATATACCCGCTGATTTCGGTGTCGCCTTTTTAATGGGAAATCTCACTCAGAACGCGGCTCGGGAGGGGGCTCGAATCGGTAGTGGACTCCAAAAGAGCGGACAGGTTCCCGACCTAGTCTTCAGTTCTGCTGAGGCCGATATCGTGAAGACGGAAGTCATTAGCCGATTGCCGAACTATCTTACTAACAAGACCGTTACCGTGACATTTTACACGGGAACCGCCTGTATGGAATTTGTCGAGGTGACGGCACAGGGTCAATACAAATTTTTCATGTATCAGTTAATGAGATTGTTTGGCGGTAACGCTCCAAACTCTCGTATTATCTCTCGGACAACGCAGATGCACTTCAAATATCAGCCGTATATAAACAATGACTACTGCACGGGTGCGACCACTTACGGACCCTATTCTGCTTAGGTCGATGGAGGCTTATATGCAGCCGATAAAAAATGAACAAGGCTATGTGATGGTCTTCGCAACTCTGATGATTGTTTTGCTCTTGATCATGGTCGGTATGGGATTAGACACCGGCCATCTGGCATATATCCGGTCCCAGGGACAGCCCGCCGTGGATGCGGCGGCTCTGGCCGCCTCTTCCGCAATTCCAAGTGGAAATTTGTCGACGGTTACAGACCGAGCGTCGAAGTTTAATCCCGGCGGGACCAATCCCGGCACTGGAAATAATTATCTAAACAGTCCGTACAATAAGATTGACCAGCAAAACGTGACACTCGTGAAATATGACAACGCGACTGGCGCATTTACTACGTCAGGAGTCAATATCAACAATGCTAACGGAGCTCGAGTGGCATTAGAAAATAACAATCCCTACGGCGGCAATGCGGGGAAAGCCATGAAATCGCCGCTGTTCTTGACGCCTCTGTTCAATTTGTTTGGGCAATCCACGAACAAGACGGCCGATGTGAGCGTCAGCGCCGTTGCCGTGAACCAGGCACTTCCCGGACTGCCGATCGTAGTCGTGCAAGGTCTCTGCGGGCAAACCAGTGATGTGGAGCTAGATTTTCAGTCGGGAGGCAAAAGCACCGGCGGCTGGGAAACTTACCAAATAGACAACGCCAGCTCGGATGAGGTGCGCGGCCTGTTCGACAAACTGCCTTATTGTGCGGGCCAGCCGGCAATCGATATTGGGTATTGTGGAAATATAGCAAACGGCGTGAATGCAACGGTATTTAATAGCTACCTCAAACCTATGTTCAAGGCCGACCCGTCGCGCTGCTATTTGATCCCGGTGATACCGAATGGGGGCAACTTAACCCAGTGCCAAAACATCTTAGACTGGGCCAAATTTTGCCCCGCTCAAGGAAACAATACCGCCGACGCGTTCCCGAGCCAAGGTGTGCTCAAAGGAAGAGTCACTTGTGGCCAGAGTGTTTGGGAATCAAGGGATACTCTATGTTACGTTCAGCGCCTGGTTCGAGACACGAAATCAGGGATGTAGTGATCTCGTAGCGTCACGGATGGATT
>DASXSW010000362.1:0-5100 GCA_036505755.1 Binatia bacterium
AAGCAGGTCATCGGCATGATGATCGCGAGAGTTGCCGGTGAAAAATGGGAACTGGGCTACGTCTTGGCGCGCGCCTACTGGGGACGAGGGTACATGACCGAGGCCGTTAAAGGAATTATCGCCTGGGCGCTACGGCAAAAAAATATCTATCGCATTTGGGCGGTGTCCGACGTCGATAACATCGGTTCGGCTCGCGTGATGGAAAAGGCCGGCATGCAACGCGAAGGGGTTTTGCGGCGCTGGTCGGTGCACCCAAATATCAGCGCGGATCCAAGAGACTCGTACTGTTATGCGATCGTTAAGTAAGGAGTGGAGTGATGGAGTAATGGAGTCTTGGAGTGATGGAAAAGAAGCGAGGAGCATGATCGCAGCATTCGTGCGCAGCGCGATCACGATTCTACTCTTGATGGTCAGCGCGCCGGTCATCTCGGCCCAAGATCGCGCGCGTGTTGGCTGGGCGGCGATGACGGCGTCGCATACGCCCTTGTGGGTTGCTCAAGAAAAGGGCTTCTTTAACAAGCAAGGTCTGGCCATAGAATCGATCTTCTTCGGCGCCGGGCCGCCGGCGATGCAGGCGCTGGTCGCCGGTGACCTCGATATCGTCGTCACCTCGGCGCCCAATGTCGTGAATCCCCGGCTCGGCGGCGTCGATGCGGTGATGGTCATGTCGATCATCCCGACTTTCATCGATCACATCATTAGCGCGCCGGGTATAACCAGCCCCGAGCAACTGAAAGGCAAGATCGGCTCGGTCAATCGCTTCGGCAGCATCTCTGATATGGGATTGCGACTCTCGCTCCGGCGGCTTGGCATCGATCCCGAAAAAGACGTGAAGATCGTGCCGGCGGGAGGAAATCCTGAGCGGCTTGCGGCGATATCTAAAGGAATTTCTCAATTTACCATCATGAATGAGCCGTTTATCAAAGAAGCCGAGCGCCTTGGCTTCCGCGATTTGGTCAACATGGCGACGCTCAAAATTCCACTGCATGGCAACGGCGTCGTTACACGAGAAGCGATTATCAAGGCCAAGCGCCCGGTCGTAACTAAGTTTGTGCGTGCGGTGACCGAAGCGATTTATTTTATCAAAGCTGATAAGGAAACGACGAAAGCGATTATCGGCAAGTATACCAAGCTCACGGACCCAGAAGGACTCGAGCGAACGTACAAGAACTACACTGCGGTTCTTCCGGATACTCCTTACCCCGAACCCTCCGGCATTAAAACCTTGCTCGACGACATGGCGCCGCGCAACGCCAAAGCAGCAGCCGCCGATCCGAAATCCTTCGTCGACGTGAGCTTCGTACAGGAGATGGAAGCGTCAGGGTTTATCAAGCAGCTGCAGAAGAAATAAAAGATCGTTAGGCGTGAAGGGTACGGCGTCAGGGGTAAAGAGCAAAGACCGGAGAGCACTAGCTCGGATTGGGGCGCGCATGAAAATCACACGGGTCTGGTTGGCAGTCTTTCTTCTGAATTTAGTTCTTCTCTGCGCGCGAGGTTCATCGTTACTCGCTGCCGAAAAACTGGTCGGTCTTCAGTCGGCGCCGAGCATCGCGATGGCGCTGCCGTGGTTTGCCGAGGAAGCACGGCTCTATTCCAAACACGACCTGGATTTTCAACTTGTCTACATCGCGTCTTCTGGAATTGTTACGGCCGCGATGAGCGGTGGCAATGGCAGCGTCGCGATGGCCGGTGGGGAGGGACCGATCCGCGCGTACTTGAGTGGTAACACCGACTTCGTTTTCATCGGTTCGGTGAAGAACGTTTTGACCCATAGCTTGATGGGCAAGCCGGAGATCAAGCGGCCGGAAGATTTGAAAGGCAAGCGTATCGGTGTCGGTCGCATCGGCGGCAACTCGCACTATTTTACTATGTACGGGATGCGACAAAAGGGGCTCGACCCTCTCAAGGATGCGAACCTGATCCAAACCGGCGGCGCGCCGGAAACATATCTGGCTTTGAGCACTGGCGCGGTTGACGCCGCGTCGCTCACGACGCCGCAAGACACCCGCGCGGCGTTTCAAGGATTCAACTATGTCATCGATGGCCGCGAGCTTCGCCCGTCTTACGTGGCTACCGGTTTCATTACGCTCCGTTCCGTGATCGCCAAGCGGCCAAAAGTTGTCAGTCAGTTCATGCACGTGATGGCGGAGTCGCTGAAGCTCATGATCAGCGACCGGGAGTTGGCGTTTAGAGTGATCAGCAAGAAAATCGGCCTGACAGACCGTAAAGTTTTCGATGCGGCGTACACCGCGGAGTTAAAAGTACTCGAACCCAGGCTGGAAATCCGCCCCGGCGCAATTCAAGCCAACTTAGACGAGATCGCCCGCACCGACCCACGCGCCAAACAAGTAAAAGCCGAGCAGTTGATCGACAGGCGCTTTCTTGAGGAGATGGAAAAGGACGGAACGTTCGAGCGGCTGGGGCTGAAATAGCAAAAGCGTCGAGGATGGAGGATTGAAGATAGAGGATCGATTTGAGACTGGGTGAACCTCCATCCTCGATGTTCTATCCTCGATTAGTTGAGCTCCAATCCCACAACCTTCGCCGGATTCTTCGTGCACACCGTGTCAAAACTGTCTTTATTCATTCCAAAAGCCGTGCACCACGCGCATCGCTGATCGAGTCACGACAAGCGACAAATATTACAAAGGGCTGGTAACAGGAGACAAAGTCCGACTTAAACGTTGTGTGCCGGATCGGCTGCCTTTGGCAAGCTCTTGGCGTGTTGTCGGTGTTCGCGCTTTTCGGCCTTCTTCTGGGCGATCTCCTTGGCTCTGTCCTCGATCGAGATAATGCGATCTGGCCGGCTTTTGCCAAAACGTTTCCGATAAAGCTGTTCGATGAAGACCGGAAGCGGAGCTTTCCAAGGTTCTTGCTTGTGGTTGGCCAGTGAGCCCAGTTTGCGGGGGTTCATGCCCAATTCACGGGCCATCTGAACATGCGCATGGGACAGATGAAAACGCTTGCGCGCATCGATCCATCTTTGCATGTCTTCAGGTATTCCCGGTTTATTCTTTGTCACTGTCGCTCCTGATTTTCGGATGCGATTCGGGCCAGTTGTTAGAGACGCCGCAGTTCCACGCGAAAAGCATCCTCGCCGAAGCTGTCAAAGATACGGGCACGCAACTCGTATGTGTGTTCGTCGATCTCCACGCGCTGCTTCTTCTTGGCCAGGGCGTACAAGTCGCTAAGGAGTAATTGCGCTTCTGGGCTGGAACTGCGAAAGCTGGCGATTCCTAGACCGAACCCTGATTTTATGGCGAATACTTCCTCATACCTGTCTTTATACTCGACCTCCAATTGGTCGGCGCCGAGGCTAATCGCCTTTGCCAGCAATGGTTCAAGGATTACTTCCTTCTTACGCGCCATGATTGGGTCGAGCGGTAAAGTGGCGTCGATTTACAGTTAAGAGATTTCCAAAATAAATCTGCTGTCAAAGTTCATCTGGCGAAGAATCTTGCATGCGTCAGCCAATGTTTCTCGGTCCACGCTCGAGACGTCGAGTTCGTAACGGTGATATTTGGAGACGATGGTAACCATGTTCTGAATGATACAGATTCGAATTAACAGATCTTCGTCGGCCTCGGAGTCAGGCTGTTCGTCGTAAGATACGCTGACACCACGTTCATGGTCTTCGAATACTGACTCGTATTTCGGCGTCCGCAACAAGATCAGGCTTTTTGTCTCTTCGGCTTCGGTGTCTTCGATGGCAAAGGATACGATGAGGTCATCACCTTCCTGATTGTTCATGAGTAAGACACGTTCCATAGATTATCACTTAAAGTACCTCGACAGGGTCGAGGATGGAAGACGGACGGTAGATGATCGAGGATTGAAGATAAAGGATCGACTTGAGACTGGCGATCCTCCATCTTCTATTCTCGATTAGTTGAGCTCTAACCAGGGCTCAAACAATTGGGTCGAGAATTGAGGATAGACGATGGAGGATAGATTGCCGGAGTACTTTCGCGCAATTCTCTATCCTCGATCCTCCATCCTCGTTAATTCAACTCCAATCCCACCACCTTCGCGGGATTTCTCGTGCACACCGTATAGAGCTCATCTTTATTCAATCCGAACGCCTCCATGTAGCCGCGTACGAGCCGCATCGCTTCGACAGAATCGGGAAACAGCGGCTCGCCGGCATCGCTCGATAACGTAAAATGTTCGGGGCCGACTTCGCGGATCGTGTTGTACATGATCTGCGGATCGACACCGAGCAGCGGCGACAGTTCGTCCCAAGTGAAGTTAAATAGAATCCCGACCGGGGAAAGCTCCTTCATCATCTGCGGCGAGACGTTCAAAAACGGACTATACGGATGATCGATCACCGCGCGCTTCAAGCCGACTTTGTCGACTTCCTCGGCGAGTTTGTAAATTTCCTTGTGGGTGGCGTGGCCAAAGAAGAGCGCAACATTTCGATCCGCGCAGATGCGAACAATTTCTTTGACTTCCGTCTTTAACTCACCGTTGTTGTTCAAATTATAATGTCCAAGCGTGACAGCTTTGTCCCAAGGCAGCGGCCCGTGCCAACCGTTGGCATTACTCCCTTCGATGGTATGGCGATAGGTTCCCACGGTGCTGAGCGTGATCGCATGGTTGAAGACCGGCAGCCAAATCGCCCTGACGCCGCCATCGATCATTGAGCTCACGGTCTTCGCCGACACCGGCGCCGTCTGCCTGCCGCAGACGTAGCCCGCCCAACACGTGATTGGCTTCACACCTTCCTTGTCGGACCAACAGTTCACATCTTCCTGAACGTCACGCACCGCCTTAGCCGGATCTTCACCGGGAATGCTCTTGAACAGCAGTCCCTTCATCTCCGCCAGCGACGCGCGACGCGCGAGGTCGAACGCATCCTGCTGCCCTTCGTGAGCGTGGCAGTGAATGTCGATGGCATCTTTGACTTTGATATGCGGCGGATGAATTGTGCCGGGCTTGTACTGCGTGCGCGCGGCATAGGAAGTGACGCAGCGTTCGTGGGTCGGCGTGGAAACGATATTGGAACTCATGGATCTACCCTCCGTTTTGGAGCCAATGAATAGTCCAACCAATGTTCCTCCAATCTATCAGTCGCACGGTAATTTTCAAAGCGACTTT
>DASXSW010000363.1:0-6273 GCA_036505755.1 Binatia bacterium
TTTTGGTTGCGGCTCTGCCGCGCTAAACTCATAGTCTTCTCACGCGATCCACTCGGAGACCGGCGCTTGTGCTTCTTGGAGCGGCTGGCAAACGATATCCACCAGACTTGGTCCTGCGTGTTCCAACGCTGCGTTTAGTGCTTTGCGCAAATCATTCGGCTCGGTAACGCGCCAGCTCTTGACGCCGAAAGCGGCGGCCACGGCAGCGTGATCGGTGACGCCGAAATCGACCGCGAAGTAGCGCTGGCCGTAGCCCGACTTTTGTCCCGCCTTGATCCAGCCGTAGCTCGCATTCGAAATCACGATGAAAGTTACCGGCAGCCGATAGCGCGCGGCGGTTTCGAGCTCGCCGCAAGTGAAACCAAAGCTGCCGTCACCCATTACTGAAACACATTTGACTTCCGGCCGCGCGAAATGAGCGCCCATCGCCGCTGCCATGGAGTACCCGAGCGCACCGTGAGCACGGTTGGAAAAAAAGCGCCTTCCCGTGCAGCGCACCGGATAGTAAGCCGAAAAATAGGGACAGGGCGTGCCGGCATCGGCGACCACGATGGCGTCCGCATCGAGTGCTCGCGTCAGCTCCGCGACCACTCGTTCCGGCTTAATCGGTTTGTCGCCGGACTCGGCCAGAGCTTGGAACTTGGCAAATTTCTCCGCCTTCGAAAATTCTACTCGCGATGCGTCAAGCGGCCGGTGCGTGCTGGCCAGCGCGTCATTCAACATTCTCAGTCCGAGTTTGGCGTCGCCGATCAATGCGACATCCACCGGGTAATTTGCACCGGGAACCGCCGGATCGACGTCGAGATGAACTACTTTGCTCTTTCCGGGAGCGGGATGGCGCCAGCGTTCGGTGGTCACCGAGCCGGCGCGGCAGCCGACAAAAAAAACCACATCCGCCTGATCGACAAGGGCGCGCGTTTCAGGTGTGCCGCCGTTGGAGCCGACAACGCCGACGGCCAGCGGGTGCTCTTCGCTGATCGAACCTTTGCCGCTGATCGTGGTGGCGACGGGCGCCGACAGTCGCTCGGCGAGTTCGAGAAGCTCTGGCTCTGCCGCGGACATCATGACGCCGCCGCCGCAGATGATAACCGGACTCGCTGTCGCGCGCAGTGTGGCGGCGGCACGTTCGATGAAATCACGATCGGGTGCCACGCGCTCAGCCGGATAGCGGCCGAACCTCGCATCGCCCCAGATTTCGGCTTTATTAACCGAGCCGTTCTGCACGTCGAACGGCAGGGCGATGTGCGCGGCGCCAGGCCGGCCGGTAGTGACATGTTTGAACGCGGCGCGGAACATGCGCGGCAGATCTTCGGCGCGGTTGAGCACCGCGTTCCATTTCGTCACCGGCCGCATGAGCGCGCCTTGATCGAGCTCGGTCAACGTGTAGCGTCCGCGCGCCGCGACAGAAATATCAGAGTTGATGCAAAGCACCGGCACCGACGATTCGTTGGCTTCGGCGAGGCCCGGCAGGATATAGGTCACACCCCCGCCGCTCGGTCCTTCACAGACGCCGACCTTGCCCGAGACACGGGCGTAGCCGTCCGCCATGTAGGCGGCGGAGCGCTCGTCCCGCGCAAGCACGTGACGCATGCCATGCGGCAGTCGCGCCAGCGCGTCATAGAAGGGCAGGCTCGTGTCGCCGCAAAGTCCGAAGAGAATCTCGACGCCATGGGCTTTCAGCATCTCGACCGCGGCTTCAGCGCCGGTGAGCGTATCATTTTGCTGTTGGATCTGTTTAATCATTCTGCAGCTGTGACGCGCTTACCGCTTTGCGGGGATACGCATCGTTAGAGGCCCTGCGTTTGTCATCTCGAACGAGCGTGAGAGATCTAAGCACGTCTACCGAAGAAAGATTTCTCGCTGCGCTCGAAATAACAAGTGCGCGATAGACGCGCATTGTCGCGAGAGAAGCAATGACGCGGCGGCTTCATCCCGTGAAGCGATCGTATTATGATAAAGGTTAGAAATACAAACCTTTTGTATCGACTATGGCTTCCCACCTTGATTCGAGCGAGCAAGCCGTTCAAGCCTTGGCGCGTTCGCTGTACCGGAAAGCAGCGGAGAATAAACCTTCGCTCTTCGAGGCCAAAGACCTTTTGGGTCGGATGCTGGACTGGTCGCTCGAAGACGAGTCGCTCAGGATCGCCTTGTTTCGTTTCGTCGACGTGTTACCGAGCCTCGAGTCGTCGGCTGAGATCGGCCGCCATCTGGAAGAATACTTCGCCCGCGTCGATCACGCGCTCGGCGGCTTGGTTTTCCTTGCGCAGGCGCTCCACGCCGGAACACTCGTCGCTCCCGTCGTTCGGCGTAACGTGATCAAGTTGGCGCGCCGCTTCATCGCCGAGGAAAGCGGCGAGCATTTGGTCACGGTGCTTACGAATCTTCGAAAGGAACCGGCGGCATTCACTCTGGATGTCGTCGGCGAGGCGACGGTGAGCGATCTCGAGGCCAGCGCGATGCAGCAACGCTATCTCGATCTGTTGCGCCGCCTGGCCAAAGTCAGCGAGACCTGGCCGCCGTGCGCTCAAATCGATGAGTCACCGAACGGCAAGATCCCGCGGGTCAACCTATCGGTCAAGCTCTCCTCATTGTGTGCGCGGTTTGATCCTTTGGACCCAAATACTGAAGTGACCGTGCGCGAGCGGTTGCGCGAGCTTTTTCGCGAAGCGGCGCGCTTGGGCGCGGCGGTCACCGTCGACATGGAACAGTTTACTTTTAAGGATCTCACGCTGGCGATTTTTCGCAGCGTGTTGGCAGAGAAGGAGTTTCACGAGCGGCCCCATGCCGCGATTGCTGTGCAAGCTTATCTCACGGATTCGGAAAAAGATGTCACAAACTTGGTTCGCTGGGCGCGACAGCGCAAACGGCGAATCGGTGTACGGCTGGTCAAGGGCGCGTACTGGGACAGCGAGATCGCTTGGGCGAAGCAGAAGGGCTGGCCGATTCCCGTGTACTTAGAGAAAGCCGAGACCGACGCGAGCTACGAGCGGCTCAGCCGGTTGTTATTGGAAGGCCACGATGTCATTGACGCCGCTTTTGGTAGTCACAATCTGCGCAGCTTGGCGCATGCCATCGTCGCCGCCAAGGAGCTAGGCGTTCCGCCCAACAGCTACGAGATTCAAATGCTCTACGGCATGGCTGAACCGGTGCGCCAGGCGATTATTCAAAACGGCCAAAGAGTTCGGGTCTACCTCCCAGTTGGTGATTTGCTCCCAGGGATTTCCTATCTAATCCGCCGGCTCATGGAAAATACCTCCAATACTTCTTTCCTCCGCCAGACCTATGCCGACAAAAAAGACGTCGCCAGTTTGATCAAGGCTCCAACGGTGGCGGAAAAGCAGAGACAAGAAATAATCATGCAAAAGACGCGTTCAAGTGACGGACGAGGGGAGTTTCGTAACGAGCCGCTCATCGATTTTTCGCGCCAGGAAAACCGTGAACGCTTCGCTCAAGCCCTCGAAGACGTCCGCGCCGAATTCAAAAGCCAAAGCCCAAAGCGGAGCAATGGCCAATGGCTGGAGTCGGTCAATCCCGCCAATCCGAAAGAGGTCGTCGGACGCGTTCGCATCGCTAGCATCGATGAAGCAGAGGCAGCGATCGACAGCGCAGCGCGCTTTTTTCCCGAGTGGCGCGATACGCCGGCATCCCGGCGCGCGAAGATTCTTTTCGACGCAGCCGACATCATGCGCGAGCGGCGCCGGGAGCTCGCGGCGTGGGAAGTGTTTGAAGTCGGCAAAGGCTGGCGCGAAGCCGACGCCGATGTGATCGAAGCGATCGACTATTTGGCCTATTACGGGCGCGAGATGTTGCGCCTGGCTGAGCCGCGCGAGACCCAGCAGCTTCCCGGCGAAACCAATATTTATTGCTACGAGCCGCGCGGCGTTGCGGCGATCATCGCGCCATGGAACTTTCCTCTGGCGATCCTTACCGGCATGACTGCCGCGGCACTGGTCACCGGCAACTGCGCACTGATGAAACCGGCGGAGCAGTCGCCGATCATGGCTGTGCATCTGCTGGAGATTTTGCGTGAAGCGGGGTTACCGGATGACGCTTGCCAGCTGCTCCAAGGCGGCGGCGAGTTGGGCGCGCATCTGGTGCGTTCGCCCAAAGTTCACCTCATTGCATTTACGGGATCGCGCGAGGTGGGCCTGGAAATCCTTCGCGAAGCTTACACGCATCGGCCGGGCCAAGACCATGTCAAGCGGGTGGTATGCGAGATGGGCGGTAAGAACGCCGTGATCATCGACACCGACGCCGATCTGGACGAAGCCGTCGTCCATATCATTGATTCCGCATTTGGCTACCAAGGACAAAAGTGCTCCGCGGCCTCGCGGCTGATTCTCGTTGACGAGATCCACGACCGTTTGTTGCCGCGTCTCGTAGAAGCGGTGCGAAGCCTCAAGATCGGTCCGCCGGAAGATCCGCGTAACGCCCTCGGTCCCGTGATCGATGCCGAGGCCAAAGACAGAATCGCCGGCTACATCCGCATCGGCAAAAAAGCAGCAAAGTGCGTCTTGGAAATGGACGCGCCGAAAGATGGAATGTTCGTCGGTCCGGTAATTTTCAGCGACGTCGATCCGTTAAGCCGGATTGCCCAAGAAGAAATCTTCGGTCCGGTGTTGTCGGTCATAAAGGCGCGAGACTTCGACCAGGCGGTCGAAATCGCCAACCGCTCTGCATTTGCCCTCACCGGCGGCATCTTCTCGCGCTCGCCGGCGCACATCGACAAAGCGCGCAAAGAATTTCGCGTCGGCAATCTCTATATCAACCGCGGCGTCACCGGCGCGATCGTCGAGCGCCAGCCGTTCGGTGGGCTTAAACTTTCCGGGATCGGCTCCAAAGCAGGGGGGCCTAATTACTTGCTTCAATTCCTCGAACCGAGAACGATCTCTGAAAACACGCTTCGCCATGGTTTTGTGCCGCCGGAGAGGTTGAAATGACCGGAGCGGCGACGTTCAAATCGTTCAACTCGTTCAAACGGTTCAAGCCGATGAACCGCGATCCGGGCCCACAGCCGGGCTTCCTTGATTTGGAATCGACATACCGTGCGCCATGGTGGTTGCCCGGCGGTCATTTGCAGACGATCTATGCGCGTTCATTGGCCAAAAATTACCGTGTTCACTATCGTCGCGAGCGCTGGGAGACACCGGACGACGATTTCATCGATCTTGATTGGGTCGATCATTCGACGGACGACGCCAAATTACTCGTGCTGTTCCACGGTTTAGAAGGCTACTCGCTGAGTCATTACGCGCTTAGTTTGATGGCCATCGCCGCTGAGCAAGGCTGGCGCGGCGTCGTTCCCCATTTTCGCGGCTGCAGTGGTGAAGCCAATCGACAGACGCGCTCCTATCACTCGGGTGATTCACGCGAGATCGATTGGATTCTTCGCCGAATCAAAAACGAAAACTCGCAAAGCGAAGTTTACGTCGTCGGCGTATCGCTCGGTGGTAACATGCTTTTGAAATGGCTCGGTGAAGAGAGGGAAGCGGCATTGGCTGTCATTGAGCGGGCCATCGCGGTGTCGACGCCGCTGGATCTCGTAGCCGCCGTTGGAGGGCTCGATTTCGGAATCAACAGGATCCTCTACACCGAGTATTTTCTCCGCTCCATGAGACCAAAGGCGGTGGTAAAAATCTCGGCCCACGGTCTCACCATCGATCCGGACGCGGTTCGCGCCAGTCTGACGTTTCGCCAATTCGACGACCTCTATACCGCGCCAATTCACGGCTTCAAAGACGCCCAAGATTACTGGACACGCTGCAGTGGCAAGCCTTGGCTCAAACTGATTACCGTGCCGACACTACTGCTCAACGCGCAGAACGATCCGTTTTTGCCGAGCGCTGCTTTGCCCAACGCCGCTGAAGTTTCCGATGCCGTCACTTTGGAATTCCCCAAGACGGGCGGCCATGTGGGTTTTGTTTCAGGAAAATTTCCCGGCCACCTGGACTGGCTACCGAGAAGAATCCTGAAGTTCTTCACCATGGATAGTTAAGCTTCATCTGCCGGTGAGATGTTGTCTATTGGCTTAACAATTTCTCAATAGGAAACACGAGTGAATGGGTCAAATTTTGACCGGAAGTTTTCCCACGCGCCTATAGGTTCTATCTCTTTCTGGAGATGAAGAGCTGGCGCATCAAATTCTCCCATTGTGAAAATTTTAATTCCAGCTCTTCGAGCGAATACTTTTCGTCGAGATAAGTTTTTTTGAACTTCTGCTCTACGGTTCCAATATCCTGGCGCGGCGACCAGAGGCCGCCCTTCATGATGAGT
>DASXSW010000364.1:0-8872 GCA_036505755.1 Binatia bacterium
CATAGAGAAGAGCAACGCTATCGCCGTAGGGGTTGTACGTTTCCATCGTCTCTGTCACGCCGATGGAAACGCGCGTCTGGGCGACCGCCAAGCGCGGCATGCCGGCGGACGTCAGTAGGCTTGTGATTCCTATAGACAAGATCGACTTCCAGTTTCTCCGCATCATATAACCTCCAAATGATAACCTTCCACCGGCTAGCTTCTCCGTTCACGCAAGGCCGTAAAGCCGTGCCGGGTTTTTCCAAAGAATCTTTTCTTTGATAGCCTGACACGAAGGCATCGATGACTTCCAGCAAATCGGCCTTAATAAATACGCTTATGCGGACCATATCGCGCGTGGACTAGGCGTTGATTTTCTTAAAGATGTTACGCGACAACAAAGACGCGCATCGCGCGCATGCATAGTTGGTGAATTCGCAAACACGCACTGCCTAAGTTGTGGCCGGTCGAAACTTCGGCAGCGTAAAGTCCTCACTTGGATGATCCTCGTAGACGATCTCAACCGGCATTCCGACCTTAACCTCCTTCGGATCGATATTGATGACGTTACTGCTGATAAGAGGCCCTTCGTTTAACTCGATCAGCGCGTAAACGTAAGGAACGTCTTCTTTAAAGCCGGGGTGCAGAGGCCAGTGATGGATGTTAAACGCAAACACCTTCCCTTTTCCACTCGCCTCTGCCCAGTCCAAATTGCCCATGAACGGCTCGTTGTCATGGAAGCGGCAATAAGCTTTCGGCCAGTAATAGGCGCCGCAGGTCATGCACTTAAACAAAAGGAACTTATGCTCACGCAGCCCATCCCAGAATGGCTGATTATCGAGATCTATATTCGGCAAAGGCTTTGTGAATGGTTCGAAAACAACCCGGACGTTGTCGGTACCCATGCTTACCTCCCGAGTAGGGTGCACGAGTGAATCGAGCACATGCCCGGCGCAAGCAATTCTCCGCCGTGGCCTGTGCTCATCGCCACATCGCAGTTTGGGATCTGGCGCGCGCCGCCCTCGCCGCGAAGCTGACGCACCGCTTCGGCGAAGCCCGTCAAGTCAGCGAGGTGATAGCAGCTCAAGAGCCCGCCGCCTGTGTTAACCGGGATTGTTCCGCCGGGAGCAATCGCGCCGCTTTCCACGAAAGGCCCGCCTTCCCCTTTCTTACACCAGCCATAGTCTTCGAGCTGAAACAAAACCTCGCCGGTGAAGCAATCATAGAGTTGCGCGCACTTCACGTCTTTTAGCTCCAGACCTGCCTCTTTAAAAGCCTGCTCCTTTGCTGTCTTCACCGCCATATGCGTGTAATTTTTCTTTTCCCACCACAGCTCGCGAATGATTTCGCCAAACCCTTGGCCTAACACGTACACGGGCGGCTTGCGGAGATCGCGCGCGCGCTCGGTTGTGGTGAGGATAAACGCGACGCCGCCGTCCGAGATGAGGCAGATATCCAGAAGATGGTACGGCTCTACCACCAAAGGCGAGTTTTGATGATGCTCGATCGTCATCGGCCGACCGTACATTTTTGCCTCGGGATTCTTATTCGCCCAGGCGCGCTCCGCCACAGCAATTGCGCCGAGTTGCGTGCTCGTCGTCCCGTATTCCGCCATGTGCCGCGATGCCATCCATGAGTGATGGCTAAACGCGCGCAGATCGCCGACAGGCCTTCCCCAGGCGCCTTCCTTTTCAATATGAACCATGCCGCGAAGACCTTTGGCTTTCGTTTCCTGTGCTTTGGTCCAGTCATCGACTACACCGCAGAGCGCGACGTACTTGGCTATTCCGCGATCGAGAAACGACATCGCCGCGGAAATCCCCAGAGCGGCCAAGGCACCCCCGCGCTCGATCGAAAAAAAGAAATTGATCGGCAACGCCAGCACGCGCGGGAATGGGTCCGCGTAAGTGGCGCGCTCCCCTGCTCCCGCGCCGCGCACCACCTCGATCGCACCGTCGATGTCTTGTCGCTTGAGACCCGCGTCGGCGATCGCTAAACGCACCGCTTCCGCCGCTACCTGACGCCGGGTCCTGTTCGGTTGCGGCCCGGCGACAACTCCGAGGCCGACGACTGCGTACTTCCCGCTGGACGACATGCGTCTCTCCTTCCTTGGCGTTTTTCTGTGACAGTTTTATTTCACAAGGCCGGTTCTATACAATACCTGGGGTACGGTTTACAGCGGAGCACTGAGAGTACCAAAAAAATAAACAACCCCGCAGTGAATATCGGATGCATACTGCAGAGAACGCAGAGCTCAGCAGACTAGGGTCGGGTCGCCCATTAGCAGGCGGTCAAGAGGCACAGACGTTCCTGTTAGAATTTTTTCTTTATTCCCTGTTTCAACCCTCGCGGAATTTGTGATCTCTGATCGACGCGCCCCTTTTTTCAATCAGTTGGTGTCGGATCGTAGGTACGCACCAGTCTCAGCCTTAGGCTGATCAGCCTCTGGCTGAACCGTCATCAGGTTCAGGGCTTTGGGATCGGGTCCTCTACGGGTCAGCGATCTCCCGCCCCTGGCAATTTTCATTGCCCCAGAAAACTATCGGTACCACGCCGCGTCCAAGGTTCAGTTAATCCAAAAATCTAAAATCGAAAATCCAAATTGGGGTGAGTGTGAAGCTTACAGGTCCAACATGGCGGACCGCTAGGATCTCTAGAATAGAAAGTCAGAGCCCAATTTCACCCTGCCCACGCAACTGGGAGTTGTTCGTCATTTCGGCCTTATCACGATGCGGCCTTCCATATGGACGTGCTGTTCTCTCCCACCAAATACGGTTCGGCCATTATACTCAAAGACCCCGGGGTCTTTGGCGACAAACGTGAGGGTAACAAGTTCGCCATTTTTAGTGAGCGTGGGCGTCTTGAGTCCCAGAGAAGGAATAGCGAGCACGTGCGGTTGTCCACGCTCATCGAGATTGAGCAGCGTGATCGCCACCGTCTCGCCCTGGTTCACGTAAAGCGTCGGATTCGGCTGGCCATCGATGTCGCCGCCGCGGCCGAAGAACGCGTGACTGAGGTGTCCCGGCGTAAAGTAAGGCTTACCGTCACGGCCAACCTCGGCGCCACCAATAAGTGTGAAAGATCGAGTGGCCGGCTTCGTAACGGTATCCGCAGAGCATGCGCCCATGACCGCGCCGGCAATCGCGATTGCGAATAACAATGCTCCTAGGTCTTTGGTGGGTATCTTGAGGAATCGAAAATTGCCGACGTTCACGACCGTGTTCTCCCAGATGAGTGCGACCTTATGGTCTTTTCATTCCACGAAGTTTGAAAATCCGGACAAGAACAGAGACGATAGAAGAAGCGCTTTGTGTTGATGCCCTCACTCTTCCATTGCTCCGACTTTTGCCACGTTTTCGCAATTGCGAAAACGTGGCAAGTATTACCGGGAGGTCTGAAATGGAAAGTGCAGCACTGTGAAGCTCCAATGCCCGATAGCTAATCCTAAATCAGACGGGCGATTGAACCCAGCCAAAAATTATCTCCGCATCAGCTCCCCCATCGGTGTTCCCGGACCGGTCCTGGTCACGAAGTCATTTTCTTGCGCGCTGAGCATTTTGTTTGTTCCTCCTCGTTAGCAGCGCTTTTCTCGTTCTCATCTTTTTTGGTTTTCTATTGTATTTTTCAATTCTTACTTTTTACTTTCTTTTCTCTGCCTCGATTTTCATTTTTACTTTTGCCGTTTTACTTTTTACTTTCCTCAACTCCGCCAATACCTTTTCCGCGGTAATTGGCAAATCAAAGATCCGCACGCCCACGGCATCTTCGACGGCGTTCGCGATTGCGGGCGCGGTCGGGGTGGCAGCAATTTCTCCTATTCCCTTGGCTCCGAAAGGACCAGGGCCGTTTCTCTCCTCGATCAAGTGTGTCGTAAGCGGGGGCATATCCGCGAGAGAGGGAATCTTGTATTGGTCGAAATTCACGCACTCGAGACGCCCGTTGTCCAACCGCATGTCCTCCATCAATCCCATTCCGAACCCATGCGATAGCCCGCCTTCAATTTGACCCGTAAGCCCGACAGGATTAATCGCATAGCCGACATCGTGCACCGCCACAATTCGATTGACCCGAACCTGTCCCGTCTCAGGGTCCACCGTTACTTCGGCAGCGTGGCAGGCATATCCGGAGGCTTCGCCGTGGCCGGCTCGGTTGTCCGCTTGTTCTCGAATGACTCCGCCCTCCTGCTGCGCCAACGCCTTAACCATGCGGGCGAACGGGATCGACTGTGATTTTTGCGGGCAGGTAAACTGAGCATTTCGAAGCTCGACGGTCCCATCCGGCCAATTCTCCAGCCGGGCAGCCAGAGCGCATAGGCGCGACCGTAACGCCTGCGCCGCCTTGAACGCGGCCCCGCCGGTCGCGTTCGTGACATGACTGCCGCCACTGCCACCGTCATACGGTCCTGTGTCCGTGCTTCCCTGCACAACCAGTACATCGGCCGGAGGAATCGTCAGCACGTCCGCCACAATACGTTGCAAGATCGTATGCGAACCCACGCCGACTTCCGGAACTCCGGTTCGCACAACTACTTCTGCCTTTTCCGTTATCTCGACGATCACCGTTGCCGGCCCGCTCCCGGTGTGACGCTCGGTTAAGGCGAGCCCGCGTCCCGCGTTTTCTTTTTTGTGTTTCGACCATCCGATAGCCGCGGCGGCCCGCTCAATCACTTCCATCGCAGCCACCTGTCGATAAACACCGCCCAGAGGCCCTTCATCTCCGTCGCGCAGTACATTGCGCCGCCGAAACTCGATCGGATCCATGCCCAGCCGGCGCGCAATAAAGTCCGTATGACACTCCACAGCAAAAGTTGTCTGCGGCTGTCCGGGCCCGCGCATATGGCCGCATGGAACCTGATTCGTGTAAACACAGGTGCTAATAATCCGTGTATTGGGAATGCGGTAACATCCGGCCGCGCGTGGCGTGGCCCCCAAAGTCATTCTGGGTCGCAAGCCGGCGTAGGCGCCGTTATTGAAGGTCAGTTGGACTTCACGCGCCAACAGCGTGCCGTTCTCATCCACGCCGCTCTTCATACGAATCGTCGCGCCATGGCGGTGAACCCCGGCAATAAAATCCTCGGTTTGGCTCATCGCCATCTGGACGGGTCGGCCTGTCTCTCGCGCCAGATAATAGGCGAGCAACTCGTCCATGATGTAGCCTTTGCCGCCGAAATCGCCGCCGATCCGCACTGGAAGGACGACGATTTGTTCCGGTTCCAAGCCGGTTTCCTCGGCGAGCCATTCTTGCATGTCGAACGGCTCTTTGACGGAAGACCATACCCGCAAGCGACCCGAGTTCTCAATCGCTACCGTACAGACATGCGGCTCGATGAAGCCGTGGTTCTGCATCGGCACAAAAAAGGTATTCTCAAACACTTGCGCCGCGCTCGCGAAACCTTTATCAATATCGCCCCTTTCAAGGACAACCTGCGAGCTGGCATTAGGATGGGGCGGGTTCAACTGAAACTGCTGGCGTTGCGATTCGCGCCATTCGGCTTTGATCCAGTCAGGGGGTTTTGGATAGGAATGAAAGTCCGGGTGCAGCACCGGTGCGTTAGGCTTCAGCGCGTCGTCCGGATCTCGAACTACTGCCAACTCATCATAGTCAATTTTGATCGCGTTTGCCGCTTCCTCCGCAAGCTCGCGGGTGTCTGCCGCCACAGCCGCGAGTTTTTCCCCCACGAATCGCACACGATCGCGCGCCAACAGCGGCATATCCTTCAACCGCTTGCCCAACAAGAGCGGCGGAAGCTCGGCGGCGGTGATGACGGCGCGCACACCAGAAATTTTCTTGGCTCCGGAAGTATCGATCGACTTGATCAAAGCATGAGGAAGTAAACTGCGGCATGCCGTCCCAAATAGAAGGCCGTCCAAGCGCACATCCGCGGCGTACAGAGCCGTTCCGGCAACTTTCTCCTGGCCGTCGACTCGCGGCGTGCTTCTTGTTTTTCCGTTGCGCTGCATGAAATTCCCCGCTTTTAACCTTGTTCGAAAACCAAAACACTAGACGCCGCAGCTACTGTTTTTTCTCCTCTTTCGGAAAACCATACGCTCCGACGACTTTTGCCTGATAGTCTCCTAATTGCGAGAAATGGTCCCACTGCACTATCGAGGTTCGCTTGCCTCGAACCAGTTTTTCCTGGGCGGAGCCCGGGATAAATGCCGACGCCCCATAGGGGTGAAGATCATCCACTATCTTTTGTCCCTTCGGGCTGGCTTGAAACTCAATCCAGAGCAAAGCTGTGTAGGGCCGCTCTGACGAAGCCAAAACTGCAAGCGCTTCCGTCAGCCGGACCGGTACAGGCTCGAGAACTTTCAAATCCAGCGTGCCGGTGACGTCTTTCTTAATGGCTCTCATCACCGTATTGAAATTCGGCCCCAAGAACAGCGAATACTCTCCGGCCGCCATTGCCGTCAGCGTCCGCGTAGCTCCGCGAATCCAAACCGGTTCCTGCGCGGCTATCTTGCGGGCAAAGTCGAGCGTCTTTTCGAGACCCCATGCCGGTACCAGTGAGGCGATTTCCGTGGGCCGGATATCCGCGGTAAATTTCCGCCCCTTAAACTCGGGCTTCAGGAAATCTTCCCACGCGTTAGGTAGCTTGTCGGCAGCCAGTAATTTTTTATTGTACGCAATCACCTGCATGCCGCTGTTCACGGCGGCAATGTTGCGATTGACGGGGTCGATGATTTCGGCAGGTATGCGCAGCACTCCATGTCGCGCCATGCCACGGATGTCGAACTTTTTGAGATACGGCTGGTAATCCTTGTACACCTCGTCCGAGAGATGGCCGGCGTCCCACTCTTGCGCCCGCCCCGCTTTCACCTGCAAGAAGAAACGTTGCGTGGCGTCGGTTCCCGTAAGCTCTTCAATGTGGGGGTCGACGAACGGATATTCGGCCTTGAAGGCGGCAGCCACAGCGTTGAAGGTCGACGGATCTTGGGAAATGTGACCGCGTATTCTGCCGCGCTCTCTCTTCGCTTTAGCAACAATCTCATCGTGACTTAGCTCAAAGATGTAGCCTTTGGACTCCGCTTCAGCTTTGGCCGTTTTCAGATCCGCTGCCGAAGCGGCATGGCCAATGTGAAGGCTGGCATGAACCAAAATCAGCAAACCCACGAGTGTTAAAAAGTAGAGCTTCATCGAAGGCTCCTATTCAAACCCGAGTTCCCTCTCCCCTTGGGAGACGGTTGAAGGGGTAAAGGGTTGAAAGGTTGCAGGGAGAATGGCGATTTTGAAACCCTTCATCTTTTTCAACTCTTGAACTTTTAAACCCTTCAACCGTTCAACCATCGAAGGGAGGGAGTCATGATCACCAACGGGTGAAGATATCTGTGCCGCACTTTAACGTTCGACTTCCATGGGGCTACCAATCAAAAATCAGCGCCGTTTATCCTCTTTGGGAAAACCGAAAGCCGCGATGATTTTTTCCACCAGCTCGCCCGACTCTGCATAGTCTTTCCAGTCGAGCGTCGCCAATTTTTTTCCTCGAACCAGCCTCTCGACCGCGGATCCCGGCGAGTGAACGGATGACTTAACCGGCTCGTATTCATCAATGATTTTTTGTCCGTCGGGGCTTGCCTGAAACTCTAGCCACAGCAGTGCCGCGTGCGGATGCGGAGCGCTGTTGAGAATCGCTTCGGTCGCTGAGAGTCTGACCGGGACCGGTTCAACCACCTTGACCTGAAGGTTGCCCAGCGGATCTTTTTTCGCGACTCCCATCGTGGAGTGATAGTTGACCGCGGCAAAGATCGCGTACTCGCCTGCTGCTAGGGAGGCCAACACCCGCGTCTGCCCGCGGACCCAAATCGGCTCCTGCGCTGCCAGCTTCCGGCAGTAATCCAAAACCCAGTCCAGTCCCATGGCAGGGACCATCGTGCGATAAGGATGCGGGCGGATATCCACCAGAAATTTCCTGCCTTTAAACTCCGGCCTGAGAAAACCCTCCCAGGTGTCAGGAACTTTTTCTGGCGCGATCCGGCTCTTGTTGTAAGCGATGATCGATACCGAACTGGTCAGCGCCACAATGTTGCGATTGTCGGGATCGATCATTCCCGCCGGGATTTGCAGCACGCCGTGCTTTGCCATACCCCAAAAGTCGAACTTCTTAAGGTGCGGGGGATAATCTTTATAAAACTCCGATGTCAGTGAGAACGCATCCCACTGGCGGACTGTTCCTGCCTTGATCTCCAGCAAAAACCGCTGGTCCGCTTCGGTTCCGGTGATTTGTTCCGCTTGGACATCGATGAAAGGATATTTTTGCCGGAAGGCGTTGATCATAGGCCGGTAAGTCTCGGCGTCGAAGGAACTCAGGACGCGGAGCCTGCCTTCGGCCTTCGCCTTGGCTACGATCTCATCGTGACTGGTCAGAAATACGTACTGTTTGGCGTCAGCTGCCTGCTTGCCTTTAGCCAAATCCGAGGTCGACGCAGCTGCAGATGTCTGCGTCGGGGCAAAACACGATCCGAAGAGAAGGAGCAAGGCTATAATCTTTGCTAAGGAGGGCACCTTCACCTCCTCTCGGATAGGACAAAAATTGGGATTCTTGAGCGATGCTTCAGTCGAGCATTCCCTCTCCCCTTGCGGGGGAGGGTTAGGGTGAGGGATCGCAGCCAATGTCGATCACCCTCACCTCAATCCTCTCCCGTCAAGGGAGAGGAAGTTATCAAATTGATTTGAGCGATGATTGAATTGCTGTCTCCCATCTCTAATCTTCTCTGCCTCCCTGTCGTTCCTCCCGAGCGGAAGGGCAGCCGTAGGGTCACCCATTAGCAGGCAGGTTGCAAGAGGCAAAAACTTTCCTGTGAAATAAATTTCTTTATTTCTTTCCGTTCAACTCGACGGATCGCTGCTCGTTAAGTTACGCGCCCCTGTTTTCAATCAGTTGGTGTCGGACGGT
>DASXSW010000365.1:0-2809 GCA_036505755.1 Binatia bacterium
TGTCCGTCTAACGTGATACGTGAATGGCGAAAATGAACACGAGCACGAACCACGAACACGATAGAGCTAGGAGCTAACTTATGCGCGTCGGGTTATGCTTCGACGGGTTTTACTCGATTCACGAGATGATCGAGCTGGCGCAACTCGCTGACAACGTCGGCATGGAGTCGATCTGGATGTCGGATCATCTTTGCTTCCGCGATTCACTGACGACATCGATGGCGTTGCTAATGGGGACCAGCAGGATTCAAGTCGCGCCGGCGCCTATGAGTCCATACTCGCGCCATCCGATCATTTCAGCGATGTCGATCGCTACTATGGAAGAGTTCGCTCCAGGCCGGGTAATAGGCAGTCCGGGAACCGGCAATGCGGCGGCGTTGAAGGAAGCGGGGATCGAATCGCCGCACCCGCTCCAGACCATGCGCGAATATGTCGAGATTTTACGGCGCTTCCTGAAAGGCGAGACGGTCAACTTTCAAGGCAAGATGTTCCAGATCAACGGCGCAAAGATGGGCTTCGTGCCGTTCGCGCCAATCCCAATGTACATCACCGCCGTGCGACCGCGAATGCTGCAGCTCGGCGGCGAGATCGGTGATGGCGTGTTGCTGTCGGGAGGCTGTTCGCCTGGCTATATCGCGCATTGCGTGCGGGAGATCGAAAGGGGTGCTGCGAAGGCCGGTAAATCTTTGAGCAAGGTCGATGTGGCGGGTTTCGTTACGGCAGCGGTTTCTAACGATCGCCACGAGGCGATCGAGGCCAACAAATTGTTTTTGGCGTATATTTTTCGCAACACGCATCACAGTGAAAATATTCGGTTGGGAGGCGGGAAGGTCGATCAAGAAGGTCTCGCGGCAGCGGTGGCAAAACGAGACTGGGAAGCGGCGAAGAAATTCATCACGGACGAGATTGTTCACGCGCATTCGGTTGCCGGCACACCAGCCGACTGTCGTGCGCAGCTCGAGTCCTTTGTGAAAGGTGGTTTGAACTTACCCATCCTTTTGCCCACCGGCACACAAGAAGGACGAAAACAGGTCGTGCGAATGGCCCGCGACCTGGTGAGTTAAGAATCCCAATTCTTAAATTGATCCGGCTTCGATTAAAAGGGTCCACTTTTCGTCTAACCTAATCAGGAGGTGTACGTTGATGGTACTGCGAACGGCACGAACATGCGTGGCGGTACTTGCCATCTGGCTATTGGGCGGCCCAACGTTACTAGCTCAATCCGTCGATATCGACGCGGCCAAAAGGGAAGGCAAGGTCGTGATCTATGGCACCATTGTGCCGCAGGTGATGACACTTATCGAAAAGGGTTTCGAGGCGAAATATGGAATTAAGACCGAATACTGGCGCGGCGACGCCACCAAAGTGATCGACCGGGTGCTCACCGAATGGCGCGCCGGCAAACCAAGCTTTGACGTCGTGATCGGCGCAAGAGGTCCGTTGGCGTTGGGGAAGCCCGAGGGCGTATTTGCGAAATACTCTCCAACGGCGGCGGCGAGTTTTCCCGCAAAGTTCAAAGATAAAGACGGACAACTGACCGCTATGCGAGTCACTCCAGTCGGCGTTTTGTACAATACCGAGTTGGTAAAGAGCGCCGACGTTCCCAAAAGCTTTGATGATCTTTTAGACCAGAAATGGCAGGGTAAAATCAGCATGCCGGATCCGTCCCGCCACGCCAGCACGGCGCAGTTTTTGTGGAACATGGAGCAGATCAAGGGAGAGAAGTGGATCGAGTTTGTCCGCGGATTGGCCAAACAAAGGCCTCATTTGGTTGAATCCTATTCGTCCGTGCCTAACGCCATCGTCCGTGGAGAGAGTGCCGTCGGCATAACTTACGTCCAGTACGCCGGCCAAACCAAAGGCCCGATTAGCTTTGCACCCATCGACAAGCTGTTCGCCGATCCGAGCGACGCGGCGCTCGGCTCGAAATCTCCCAATATGAACGCCGGCAAGCTGTTTATTGAGTATTTATGTTCAGCCGAAGGACAGAAGAAAGTAGCCGATACCGGCGAATTCGTGCTCGCCCCGGGCGTATATCCCAACATTAAGGGCGCTGATAAGATTATGAATAGTTTGCTGCTCATGAACGATACCAGCGGTGACCAGCTGGCGAAGCTTCAGAGCGAGTTTCGCCAATTATTCCTCGCCAAATGAATTAGCAGGCTGGCGGCGAACGATGTCTTGACTTGGCACAATCGGCTCTATAATTTTTTGACCATTCAAAAACGGGTTGGAGGATATTGTGAATAAACTAAGCAGTCGTCTTGTTATCGTAGCCGAGGTTCTCGCGGTTACCGTCGTCATGTTCGCAGGGCAAGCGCTTGGCCAGTCAGCCAATGTCGAAGCCGGCAAGAAAGAAGGTAAAGTCGTCGTCTACGGCTCGGTGGTGCCGCAGGCGATGGACGGACTGCACCAAGCCTTTAAGAAAAAATACGGTATTGAAGTCGATTATTGGCGCGGCTCTTCGACGCAAGTGTCTGAGCGGGCATTGACGGAATGGCGCGCCGGCAGGCCGGGTTTCGACATCGCCGAAGGCAATCGCGGTGTGCAGTTAATCATGAAGAATGAGGGCTTGTTTCAGAAGTTCGTTCCGCCTGCTTCGGAGAAGTTTCCGGCTCAGTACAAGGAAAAGGACGGTCTTATTACGCCGTGGCGGGTGTTGCCGATTAGCATTCTCTACAATACCGAGCTTGTGAAAGCGGTAGACTTACCCAAAACTTTCGATGACTTGGTGAATCCGAAGTGGATGGGAAAAATCTCCATCCCGGATCCAACGCGTCACACCACCACCGCCCAGTTTCTATGGAAT
>DASXSW010000366.1:0-11535 GCA_036505755.1 Binatia bacterium
GTGATACCCCATCAGATTGCTGCCGAGACATTCACCGGTCCGTCTCTCTACCTTTTCATGTCGGCTAAGACTTCCTTCAATAGCCCGTAGTCCAACACCTGCCCGAGGGCCACCGGCCCCTTGAGCTTGGCTTGTTCGCGCATAATTTCGATGTCGGTTCGTACAGCATCATCCGTTGTCATGCCGTCTTTGGAGTAGCTTTTGATAATCTCACGCAGCGATGCTTCCGCGGTTTTGCGCTCGATCTGAAAGTCGTCCATGATAAAGGGGATGATCTTCTCTTGATTGGCCGGATCTCTCGCAAAGTCCATCCCGCGAAGCGTTGCACGGATCGCGCGTTTAGCTTGCGCGGGATTCGATTTGATCCGGACATCAGAGGTGCCTAAGCCGGCCAAAACTGTGTGCAGGTAGTCTGCAACGTTGCCAAGACTGCGATATCCCAACTCTTCCGCTTTGAAATTAAACGGAATCGAAAGTAGCGCCGCCGCGGCCGAACCCCCGTGCAAAGCCGCTAAGGTATTCGCCGTGCTACCCGAAGCAATGAAAACGAGATCTTGATCGGGATTCAGTCCCGCCGCCTTGGCCATTATGCGCGCGCCGACCGCATCCGTCGCAGCTACGCCGGTGACGGCAACGGCCTTACCTTTGAGATCTTGGATGCGTTTGATCTCGGGGCGCGCCATCACGTGAAATATAGGTTTGTCGAGCGTGAACATGAGAGCCTTGACGGGAAGTCCGGTGGCGGCGCCGCGCAATACGGTGCCGCCCGCCGCGATGTACTCCATTTCGCCGCTGACGACCGAGGCCAATTGAACGTCCGCTTTGCCGACTGGAAAACTAACTTCAAGCCCTTCGTTTTTGAACAAACCGAATTTGTCGGCTAAATAGAAATTTAAAAACGTCATGCTCTTCGACGGCATGGCGATGCGGATCGGTTCGGCTGAAGCGGTTGACATGAGTCCAAAAGCAAGCGCGATTGCGGCGGCGAAAACTTTTTCGATTCTCATAAACTCCTCCAGCCGGTCGGTGATCGATAACACAGAGGTTTACATGCGTAAAGCTGCGCATGGCAGTGTTTGTTGCTCCAGTTTTTCCCATCCTGGCTCCTGCTGGTAATACGAGCGCGATCACGATTCAGGGGCCAGCGTGGCGATTTGGCTCTTTCCTTTCATCAGGTATCGTGCTCTCTGATTAGTCCCTCACATTTTTGCCGCGATTCACGATTTTGTTCAAAACATCGCTACTGTAAACGCACTAGCATCATAAAAACTTCTTATCTTGTCATGGCTTAGCCCGTAGCAGCTCGAATAGCCCATTGGCATAGCTTTGGCGTAACAAGCACCATACCGGTTCGCTAAGTAACATGCCGGCACTACTCGTACTTCACGGAGCGGCAGCGGTAGAAAGATCGGGTGCCTGCTCACAACTCAGAGAATTCTTGGAAGTAGGAAAGATTCGGTTCGTTTAGGAGAGCTTTATGGAAAACTTGTATTCTTGGTTGATCATTTTTTCGGGTGCGACCATTACCCTTTTAGGCTCGTTTCTTTTCATCTCAGAGCGGGAACTTAGGAACAAACGACGTGAGCTCGATGAATTCAAACGCAAGCTAATCGCGAAGTCTATTGCCCCATCCACCGAGAGTGAGCGCCCGGAAACGCACTTGTCCACGGAACTGATCACTAAAAACGAGGAACTCACGAAAGAAATAGCCGCGCTTTCAAGCAAGCTAGAAGCAAGTCACGAAACGTTGGAAGAGTATCAGAACGAGCAACGGCGTTTGCTGACTGTGCAAGCCGAGAACCAGCAACTGTACGCACAATTACAAACCAGTTTTGCCGAATCCAAGCGGCAAATAGATGAACTGATGGCGAACAACAAGGCCCTGCTGGAGGAATCCGAAGCACTCTCAAGCAACCTTGCGGCAGGCGAAAAGCGCATTGAAGAGCTCTGCACCGCTCAACATGATTCACGGTTCAAGAATCAGCAGTTGGTGGCGGAAAATCAGCAGCTTCAACGGGAAATCACGGACTTTCACGAACAGCTCGAGACGGCTCAGTCGCAACTCGGTGAATCGGTGAAGCGCCACCAGGGGGCGACCGTTTGCAACGAGAAATTGCAAAACGAAACCGGCGAATTGAAACAGCAGTTAGAACATAGTGCGGCAGCGATCAAAGAGCTTCAGAACGCGGAACGGCGCTCGGCGCAAATTCACTTTGAGAATCAAAAGCTGCGCCTTGAAAACCAAGCCTTGCAACGAGAACTTGAAACCCACCGAGTTCAGTTAAATGGGAGCGAAGCCCGATTGCAGGAATTGGCCCATCGAAATCAGGAAATTTCTTATCGTTGCGCGGGTCTGGAATCCGAGGTTGCCGATTTCAAACGACAGCTCGAAGACAGCCAAACGAAGGCTCGGGAAATAGAAATCACACCACAACAGCTAGCCAATCTTGAATCTCGCGAGTTGATTTATAAGGAGCAGCAACAGAAGTTGGAAGCACTAATCGTCGACTTGGAACGCGAACTCTCCGAAGGCAAAAACCAGGTGCAAGCGCTCGAGGATACTCACGAGCGTTTACGGGAAACGGATCGCGTCTGTCAGGGGTTGGCCGACGAAAATCGCCGGCTTGGGGAGGAGATCTCCCGTTGGCAGGAGCGCCTTGCCGCCGGCGAGGAAAACCAAAGACAGGTGAGTGTCCTCCGGCAGCAGCTCGACGAACTACAAATGGAGCATGCGCGCCTCATCGCTGTAAAACTCCTAGGGTCGGAGGAACTTGCCGCCAACGACGAAGCTATCCCGGCTTCGTCGTGCCTCGCGTCGGATTGCGACGGTGCAAAGGTTCTTCAAGACGCGCCAAGTGCTGTCGTCGAATTATCCTCGAACCCGGGTAACTCTTCAGCGGTCAATGTCGGCGAACTAGCACCATCCGAGATCGCAATTTCGGAAACAAAATTACTGAACGACGGCTCAAGTGCGACCAGCGGCACGCCAACGGATCATGTTTCATGCGACCCAGCGGCGGAAATCCATGCGGCAGAGGAAGAAGAAACGAGTCGGATTGATCAGACTTCGATCAAGCGAAAATGGCGTTTCGGAGCGATTCCCTCTATTGTTATTGTGGTCGCGAGCATAGTTGCCATGGGAATCCTCGGAAGTAGATTTCTAATGTCGGAAGGGTCAGCAGTCCCACCTGAAACAAGTGCCGATGAATACACAGCCGATCCTATCTCAATACCCCAGACAAAATCAGCGCCGCGCCTCCGGGGGACATTTGAAACTGTCCGCCCGACCCGCGTTTACGGCGGGCCGAGCGAAAACTCACCCCTGATTGCCAACATCGGCCCGGGAATGAAGCTCAATGTTGTGGACTCCAGCAACGGGTGGTTAGAGGTTCGCTCGAAGCACGGCCGGCCGCCGGGTTACATACGCCAAGAGGCGGCCGTACGAATTGGCCAGAACTGACCGGTGCGCATTATCAACCGGGCAAATGGGAATGCAGCCGCCTTTTAGATCTGTTCAAAAACGGATCACGGACATCTTTGAGTTCACGGACCAGTACAGGATGCGTAAGCCGTGTGATAGCAAAGTTTGAAGAGATAAAGACGCGAACCCTCTCGACACTCCGACCCATTACGACCTGTCATTGATTTAAAAGCAACACTCCGTTCGTCCTGCGGCTCTCAAAGGGCGAATGGCGTGGTCTTCGGCAATCTGTGAGAAATATTGCAGCTGACCTGTGCGAACCGATTTCCGTATAATTCAAGGATAAACTCCTCTTGTTTTCTTTGCTCGTCGTGCTTTGCTGCGCGTCAGCATTGCTGAAGGATGACGCTACTGTATGTTATAAGATCCAGTTGGTAATGAGTGAAATTGCCAAGCCAAAGCGTGTGCGTGGCTGAAATCCGCTTTGTATTTCTAATGGACTCATGAGTGAAGCGAACTTCTATCAGGTTCTCGGCGTTGGGCGCGCCGCGAGCGCCGATGAAATTAAATCGGCTTATCGAGAGTGCGTTAAGCGATATCATCCAGACCTCTTTTCCACGGCTGGCGAGAAAGCAAAAGCTACGGAAAAACTACGGCAAATCAATGAAGCCTATGAAGTTCTCGGCAACGCCGAGCGGCGCCACCGCTACGATCAAGAGTTTATTCAAAAACCCCAAACGCGCACTCATACCACCGCTGCGACCAAGCCCCGTAGGACTTCACGACCCCGTCATCCGAACCCGCGGAGTAAGACGGCCGAAATCCTGAAGGGGCGGCAGTATTTTCCCAAGAAGTGGGCGGGATATACTCTAGCGGCGGCTGTGATGCTCCTCGTCCTAATTTATGCCGGCCAAAGCGAACCGCAATTGATCACCGTATGGACATTGGTGGAAAAGCTTGAGGTTTCACCGGCGAAGAGTCTTTCTCCGCTTGAGGGCCCTGGCCAGGGCTGGGTGCGTTTGGGGCAGTACGCTTCTGTCTCGGAGTGCGTCGGGATACTTAAGCAGAGAGTCCGGGAAGATGAACAAGAGGGCAGCAAGGCTGTTTTTGATGAGCAAAACGGCAAGATGGCTATCACGGTGTACTTAAAAAAAGAAACCGTTCAGGCCGGAGACGATGCCAAATCCAAGGCGACGGCGGAAGGTTCTACTGCGGTCGAAGATACTTCAAAAAGCGAGCAGCGACTGATAGAGCAACCGGCGACGGAAAAGGGCACGAAATCATTTCCAAAGAACGACATGATTAAACGTGTGAGAAGTCTCGAATGTCGTGAGACGCAGCGGTTGGAAAGGGAGTCCCGGCTTCGGCGCACATTGAGAAGAATGGCGTCGTTTCTTTAAAGGATTGGGAAGTGATTGGTGGGACGTCTCCAGAGGAAGTAGTCAAGGTGAAGGATTGAACGAGGTTATCGGAACCTAACAAGCTGCTTAAGTTGATTCCGGATCACGTTGGTGCGCACTTTAGAGTCGTCTCTTTTTAGCTGGTATACGCTGAAGTAATTGGCTCCCGCATTCGTAACGACAAGATGGTTAGTCTCGGGTGTAAATGCTAGCGAGTGTGGATGGCGTAATCCTGAATCTTCGATTATCGTCACCGGTCGAGGTCCATATCTGAATTTTCCTCTTAAGAGAATCGTACGCCGATGCCATGATGGCGACAGCAAGCCATCTTCCGTATTGAATTCGGAAGTGACGAAATTGATCGATTTTTCAAGTCCGCGAGTATAGAATAACAGTAACCCTGGGAGCTTAATTTCTGCGGAGGTGGCCAGATGCGTAACGGGAAAATCCGTATCGGCATTATGGGCTTGGGCCAGATTGGTCGGCACCTGTATCACCTTGCACTGGAAAAAGACGATATCGAAATCGTCGCGGTGGCTGATATCGGCAAACCGGAAATCATTCAGTATCTGCTCCAGAGCGACGCAGTGAACGAACCGTCCTGCGAGCTCCGAGACAATTATCTGATCAATGAGAAATTCCGCACGAGAATGCTCCAGCTGGCACGACCGGAAGAGGTTCCATGGGATGTTCTAAACGTGGACTGTGTCGTCGATGCCACGGGGCGATATCGGCGGCGCCGGGACATGGAAGCCCATTTGCGAGCCGGCGCGCGCCGGGTCATTCTGGCCTCGCTGCCGGCAGAGCCGATCGATAGGATCGCGATTCCGGGAATCAATGAAAGTAGCGCGGCGAGCGAAGACAAAATGATTTCGGCCGGATCTGCGACGACTAATGCGCTTGCGCTCTTATTGCAATCTCTGGATCAGGCTTTGGGAGTCGACTGCGCATCGATGACCACGGTCCACGCCTATAGCAGCGATCAGTCGCTTCAGGATTATGCCCACGAGGACTTTCGTCGCAGCCGGTCAGCAGCGGAGAATATTATTCCCAACAATAACGAGTCCGCGCGCTGGGTGGAGATGGTTCTGCCAAAGTTTTCGGGGAAGTTGAGCGGTTACGCCCTTAACGTGCCGGTCCAGCAGGGATCGTTACTGGATCTTAATTGCGTCATGCAGGACGGCAATGTCACGGCCAAACAAGTGAACGAGGCCATGCGCGCTGCCGCTGCTGATCACCCGACATTAATCGGCATGACCGATGATCCAATCGTTTCTTCTGACGTCATCGGTTGCAGGCAATCCTTGCTCTTTGATTCGCGCGCAACTCTTAAAGCGGGAAAGAGAATGGTCAAAGTGCTGGCCTGGTACGAGAGTCTGGGCCACGCGTGCCGCGTACTCGATGTGGTCCGACACTATAGCAGCCTTGATGGCATCGGAGGTGAGAAATGAAGGTCGCCATTAACGGATTCGGCAGAATCGGCCGTTCTGTGTTTCGCATTCTGGATAAGCGCGCGGACGCCCAACTGGTTGCGATCAACGACGTGTTCGACCACGACGCGCTGCGATACTTGCTCAATTACGACACGGTGATGGGGCGGTTTGAGGGTACCTTGCAGCTCGAAGGGGACGATCTGGTGACGTCGCATGGTCGAACCCGCATGCTTCGTGAAAAGGATCCGCTCAAGCTGCCGTGGCGCGAGCTCGGCATTGACGTTGTCATAGAATCGACAGGAATTTTCACCAGCAAGGAACAACTCAGCAAACATCTGGATGCTGGCGCCAGGCGCGTTGTGCTGACTGTTCCGGCAAAGGACGAAATTGATTATACCGTCGTGCTAGGGGTCAACGATGACGGGCTCAAGCCGGAACACCGGATGATTTCAAACGCGAGCTGCACCACCAATTGTCTGGCGCCGTTGGCAAAGGTGCTGCATGACTCGTTCGGCATCGTCGAAGGCGTTATCAATACCGTGCACGCCTATACCAACGATCAGCGCCTTGCCGACGTGCCGCACTCGGATTGGCGGCGCAGCCGTGCCGCGGCAGAGAATATCATTCCGACATCCACGGGTGCGGCGAAAGCCGTGGGCGAGGTCTTGCCAGAACTGAAGGGGCGGCTGGACGGTATTGCCGCACGTGTTCCGGTACCCGACGGTTCTGTGGTCGATCTGTTCGTCGAGCTGGAGAAACGCGTCAGCCCGGATGACGTTCACGCAACTATCAAGTCTGCAGCGGAGTCGGAACGGATGAAGGGCATTATACAACTCATGAAAACGCCAGTTGTGTCATCCGACGTGATCGGCAACTCACATTCTTCTATATTCGATCCGGCATTTACCAGCGTTACCGGTGGCAAATATCTAAAGTGCCTCAGTTGGTACGACAACGAGTGGGGATATTCCAATCGCGTCTGTGATTTGCTGGGTTTGATCGCTCGGTGGGGATAACGCGTCTGGTAGCCGTCAGGGGTAGAGCGCGAGGAGTTAGGGTTCGGGGTTCGGAAATTACCCCTTACTCCTTACCCTTCACGCCTCACGGTCTTCTCAGTTACTTTTTCCACACCGCGTCAATGAAGCCGCTCTTGTCCAGCTCTAGAATGAAGCTTGAATCGACGACGCTCGCCGGATCGAAAGTCTTGGCGCGCGGGTCGCGCAGCTCCAATGTCTTGAGTATGAACTCGATGCCCTTCATGTTGACGTACGGAATGCGGTCCTGGAAGCGGGTGACAACTTCGTAAGTGGGTCGCAGGACTTCGGGGTCGCGGTTCTGGGCAAAGTCGGCCGTGACCTTTAAAACGAATTCCCGATTGTCTTTGTAATAACGTAGCCCTTCGACGAAGGTCTTCATCACCCGCATTACGGTGTCGCGATGAGATTTGACGTAGCTCTTGGTGCTGGCAAAGCAACTACCGGGGTTGTAAAGGCCAAGTTTACTCATGTCGATAAGCTCATGAAGGCCGAGCTTCTCAGCGGCGATATCTTGTGGAGGAATGAAAGTGGAGGCGTGGATGACACCTTTGCTCAAGGCGGCCAAACGCGTCGGCGCGCCGCCCACCGCAACCATAGCGAAGTCACGATCGGGATTGAGACCGCGCTCTTTGAGTATAAAGCGGATGACGCTGTCCTCCTGCGAACCGATAGTCGTCACGCCGATTTTCTTGCCTTTGAGATCGGCGACACTTTTGATGTCCGGCGTCGAAAAGACGCGCCAGTAAAGCGTATTGATACCGCAAGCGAGATAAACCGTGTCGGCGCCGCCGACGGCCGACGCCACGATCGCCGCGCCGCCGATGAAGCTCAATGGCACCTGGCCCGAAACCATCGCGGTAGTTAGAATCGGGCTTCCTTGGATATAAACGAGATCGACGTCAAGCCCGTTCTTTTTGAACAGACCGCCCTTGCGCATGACGTCTACAATGCCGAGGGATGCGACCGGGGCAGGGTAGCCGATGACGAGCCTTTCGAGTTTCGGCGTATCCGCGGAGTGCACGCCACACGTCAACGTGAGCACAGGAATTGCTGCGGCAATCATTCTGAAGAGAGTCAAAGTCTCATTCCTTCGTTGGCTCGTGGGCGCGGTTTCGGGTTTGTCAGAGAATGGCTAGGAGTATTCACCACAGACCCAGTGCGGAGTAGCCGCTACCAAAAGGGGAAAAACAGGATTCACCGCAGAGGCAAGAGCCCGCAGAGATTTTTTATTTCAAAACTCTCCCCTCAGCGTCCTCAGCGCCTCCGCGGTGAACCATCCGAGTTCTTCGCGTTCTGCTCTGCCGCGTAGGCTCTTATTGGCGAAAGATTTCGCGGAATTCTTTCTGGTATTGATTATAATTTTCGCCGAGCTCAGGAGGTATAGGGAAGAGCTTGAGATTTTTTGCCTGCATCTTGGTATCGATGCCGGGCCGGGAGGGTGTCCTGCCGATCGCCAAGACGAGCTGCTGGCCTTCTTTTGAGAGCACAAAGTCGATGAACAGTTTTGCTGCATTGGGGTGAGGGGCTTTGGCCGCAACCCCGATCGGGTGCAGCGACACCGTTACCGGGTCGAGCGTGGTGACCCATTCCACAGGAGCTCCTTGTTCCTTCATTTTTTCGATTCGATGGGCCAATGCCATCCCCATGTGAAACTCCCCCGCCGCCATGAGCTGCGCGATCAAAGTCTGCCCGCTGCGAAGCTGAATATCCTGTCTGGCCAGTGCCCTCATGTAGCGTTGCGCTCTTTCTCGGCCCCAAGCCACGGCGATGGCTGCGTACCACGAGTACATTTCTTCCTCCATGCCGATTCTACTTTTCCACTTAGGGTCGAGTAAGTCTTCCCAGCTCTTCGGTGCCTGGTCCTTCGGCACGAGTTTTGTGTTGTATGCGATGATATTGTAAGCGTCGAAATAGTCTATCCAATACCCCTTGGCATCCTTGAATCCTTGCGGGTAGGCGCCGCTCTCCGGCGACAAATAGGGCTGAAGAAAACCTGCTTTCACTAATTGATGTGTTTCCACGCCCCGAACCGCCACGAGGTCGAAAAAAACTTTACCCGCGCGGCTCTCGTTGAGGATGCGGTTAAAAAGTCTGGCCGAACCCGCATTGAAAAATTCGGTCTTGATGAACGGATATTTTTTGTTGAAGGCATCGAAGAGCCTCTTGATGTCTTCGATGCTGGTCGAAGTATACCAAACGAGCGAGCCTTCTTTTTTTGCGCCCTCGATGAGTTTGGCGGTGTGACTATCCTGGCCGTTAGAGTTTATTGGAAACCAAATTTGAAAGATCAGAATCAAAATCAATATACGCCGCATCGAACCGCCTCCCTGTGTGGCTCCTCGATTCCATTGGCATCGGGATATCCGATTGAGCGGGATGTTGCAAGGTCGAACAAGACTGGGAAGGAGCAAAGCGCACGGCGCGTGGATGTGAAGCTGCAGTTGACCGGGTCATTAGCGGGTGTTATTCGCCTACCAAAGCTGAGTTGAGGTATTTTGGTGTCGGGTTTCAAGCCTCGAGTTGAACCTGGGATCTAAGACGCAACGCCCGAGTCCTCGTCAATGGTCAGATAAAAGAAGGGAATCATTTCATGATCAAAGAAGGAAAATTCACTATCCTCGAAACACGCGGCGCGGTGGCGAAAATTACGATCAACCGGCCGGAGAAAAGAAACGCTTTGAACCGCGACACGATCCGCGAGATTTTGGCGGTCTTCGAGGAAATGCGCAAAGACGATTCCATCGCCGTGGTATTGACGACGAGCGCGGGAGAGGTGGCCTACTGCGCCGGGCGCGACCTGTCGGAATTTCCCACCGAAGGCGGGAAGAACCGCGGCACTGACCGTCGCGCGGAACCGCGTGCTTATCATGTTGCCGAAGTGATACGAACTTTTCCAAAAGTGACCATCGCAGTTGTGAACGGTTACTGTTTGGGAGGCGGCATTACATTATTACTGCCGCACGATCTTGCGATCGCGTCGGACAGGGCGCAGTTTGGTTTGCCCGAGATCATGCGAGGTTTTTTGCCGTATCCGATTATCGCGACGATGTTCAAGACTTTGATTCCCACGAAATTCGCCTTCGAAATGATCCTCACCGGCAAGAATTGGGACGCAAGGAAATCCATGGAAGCCGGACTGATCAACCGTGTCGTGCCACACGAACAGTTGCAAGACGAAGCGTGGAAGTGGGGCGAAGAAATCGGCAAATTTGACAAAGTTACGCTCAAATATTGCAAGATGGCGGCGCACTCTTCGATGGAGGCTTCCAGCGTGCCGGCGGCGGCAGAGATTGCCTGGCTGATGCAGGAGGAACACGCGTTGGTCAACCCGCGCGCCTATGCGGGGACGCGAGAGTTTCATAAGTAGCAGTTGGCAGTGATTAGTGGACAGTGACGAAAGAGGAGGGGCTTGAATGAAAAATAGTTCGGAGCGCGTGAAATCGATCATCGCGATTACGTTATTTGCCGTTATCTTCGTGCATTCACACCTCGCGACAGCGGCAGCCAAGACCCAGCTCCGCGTGGCCTACAGCTCGATCTCGGGAACGGCGGTAGTGACTTGGCTCGCGGTCGATAAAGGTTTATTCGCAAAGAACGATCTCGACGTCGAGTTAATTTATGTCGCCGGCTCCCAGGCCATGCAGTCACTGCTCAGCGGCACCACGCCGATCGGCATTCAAGGTATCGAGCCGGTCTTTCGCGTGAACGCCCACGGCAGCGACACGGTGATGATCCTCGGCATCGTGACCAAGCCGCCCTTTTCGATCATGGTGCGCCCCGAGATCAAGGATTACCGGGAGCTCAAGGGCAAGCCGATGGGCATTACACGCTACGGTTCGTCTACGGACATGCTGCTTCGCCTGACATTGGAAAAATGGGGATTTAAGCCCGAGGCCGATGTGCCCATTTTGCAGATGGGCGGAGTTCCGCCGATCCTGGCAGCCATGGAGTCGCGAAAGATCGTCGGCGGGCCGCTGTCTTTGCCGACGCTGGCGCGGGCGAAGCAGGAAGGTTATCGCGAATTGGCCGACGTGGCGGATCTGGTTCCGGAGTATCAGGTGGCCGGAGTGGTTACCGGGCGCGCCTTCATCAAGCAGAATCGGGACGTCGTGCGAAGCTTTGCAAAGGCGATCGCGGAGGGCATGGCGTTATTTAGAAGCGATCCCGAATCGGTAATGAAGGTTATGAAAACGCGGCTCAAGATCGACGACCCGCTGGTGATCGAGGAAACTCAGAAAAACTAT
>DASXSW010000367.1:0-3916 GCA_036505755.1 Binatia bacterium
TGCCGAACACAGAGGCCCCGGACTCGACCATGTCGGTTTCAAGGTGGAAAGCCTAGAGACGTTTAGAAAAGATTTCGATGTTTTGACCACTGTGGACCCTGAGTGGATGACTCCGAAAGCTCCCAATCTGGCTTCAGAACACGATGTCGTACTGCGCTTGCTCTCGGCTTGTCGTTACGGCCGGCGCCAGCTGGCGGATCCGGATGGAAACTTCATCGACGTGAGCGATCAATAAGCCGTGTCGTAGCGCACCGACGAGCACTCATAATGCGTAATCGTGAAAAACACCAGAGTATGATAGCGCGAATTTCGCTTCTATTGCTTGTGTCTATTGTTCTGTTCGGTTCCCTGGCTCCAAACACTTTTTCTGCTGAAGGCCCACAAAAAAGGACCCTCGTCCGCATGGGCTTAGCCGCCAGGAGCACGACTTCCATGCCTTTTTTTGTGGCTAAAGAACGGGGCTTTTTCCGTGAGGAAGGCTTGGAGGTAGAGCTGATCGTGATGCAGGCGATCCAAACGATTCAGGCGACGTTGGGGAACAGCACGCAATTCGCTTCCGCGACCGGCTCGGCCGTTAGTTCCGCTGTTAGGGGCGCTGACATCAAAGTGATTTTGGCTGTAACCGACCGGCCGTCATTCGATCTTATCGTCCAGCCCAACATTACGAGCGTTCAGCAATTGCGCGGAAAAAAAATCGGCACCGGCGGCGTCGGTTCTTTGGCGGAAATACTCGCGCGGCGGATTCTTGAAGTGAACGGCGTTCGCCCCGAAGAAGTTGCGATTCTGGCAACGGGTCCAAGTCACGTAACTTATTTGTCCTTAAAAGCCAAAGTCATAGACGCCGCGCCGCTCCAGATGCCGTTGACCTTCACGGCTCAAGATGAGGGCTTTCGCAAGCTAGTCGATGCCGGCGACGTTTATCGAGCCGTACAGGGAGGACTCGCGACGACCAAAACCATGCTGTCCGAGCAGCCGGAGCTGGTGACCAAGGTCGTTCGTGCGATGATGCGAGCGATCCGCCTGATCAAATCAGACAGGAAATACGGTATCGAATTTATCAAGGGCCCCTGGTTGGACATCGGCAAGGAGCCGGAGAAGATTGCCGCGCGCGTATATGACATTGCAGCTCCAGCGCTTCTGGAAAATGGCACGGTGAGCGAAGAAATTCAGCGGCAAATGATCGCGGATGCCTCGCTGCGAGTCAAACCCGCGCAGCCGGTCCTTCCCGATCAAGTGTTCGACTTCAGCATTGTCCGGAAGGTCAGTGCGACTTTAAAATAACTGCTATTGATTCAGCAGCGCCACGGCAACCACGCCAACTGCCAATCCGAGCGTCTTCCGCCTCGACAAACGTTCACGGAATAATAACAGCGCCAGCATCGCGCTCACAGCGACCACCCCGACACTGTAAATCGGAAAGAGTTGAGAGCTTTCCCAGCCTTCCAAAGCGAGGACCTTCAATAACGCAAAGATGGCGACATAGTTGATCACGCCGAGAAATATTCCCGCCACAGCGTGGCGAAGGCGAAAATCGGCCGACGCGAAAACTCCTTTCGCCACACCGATGACAAGACTCGACAGAAAGGCAAAAACAAACCCTGACATGACATAGGAATGGTACGATGACTCCGTAAGATAATAGGTCTGAAGGTATTTTAAGATGGTGAAATAACAACCAAAGGTCACGAACAGCGTGATAGGCAAGAAGTGAAACAAATGGGGATTAAGCGTCCCTACGTGCTGATCCGGCGCCGTGCAGAGATACAACGCGAGCAGTGCGGCGAGTAGCCCGGCGATTTTTATGACCGTCAAGGAATCACCGTAGAGCACGAATGCGAGAATCGATGGAATCGCTACAGACAACCGGCTTGCGAGCGAGGCAATTGCGACGCCCACCCGTTGAGCCGTATAGGCGAGCAAGTAGAAGTTCACAGCAAGAATGATTCCCTGTAAGGCAGCAAAGAAAATCCAGGATTGCGAAGCTAGATCCGTGGGACTGAGTGATTTCCCGGTCAAGAGATTGCCGACGAGAACACAAGTTATGTAATTCACCGGAATCGCCCAGAACACATTGACACGCCAATTATCGAAGGCGCGAAAGACAACAGGAATAACGCCGGAGCCAAGAATCGCAAGGATGAGAAAGATCATCCGAAGTTAAAACGAGAGCTTGGTGACTCGCTCCATGAGATCTCGGTTCGCCTGGCGCGCATCAGCGAGGATTTGCTTTTCGTCACGCCGTAACAGCTTGCGATCTTGCATCAAGATCTCACCGTTGGCTATTACCGTTTGCACATCGCTCGCCTTGGCGCAGTGAACGATCTGGCTGAAGATATCATTGACCGGTTGGATATGGACCCTATCGATATCAACGAGTATCAGGTCTGCCCGCTTGCCGACTTCGATCGTGCCGCAGATTGCATCGAGTCCCAACGCCTTCGCGCCGCCCGACGTTGCCATGCGAAGCACCGCATATGGATCGATGACGCCGGCGTCTTGATGATGAACTTTTTGCAACAACGATGCGGCTTTCATCGTATCGAACAGATCTTGTGAGTGATTGCTCGCCGCGCCGTCGGTGCCGAGCGCCACATTGACGCCTTGGCGAAGCATCTCCACCACGGGCGCTACGCCGTCGCCGAGCATCATGTTACTTACGGGATTGTGCGACACCGAGGTGCCGGTCTCTTTGAGTATGCAAATTTCATCATTCGATACATGCACGGAGTGAGCGAAGATCGAATTCTTGGCCGGGATGCCGAACTGGTGCAGAAACTCAACGACGCCGTCCTTGCCATGTTCGCGCCGCACGGTCTCGACTACAGATTTTGATTCTGCCACATGTGCGCTGATACCGATGGCTTTGTCGTCGGCGAAGCCGCGAATTTCTTTGAGTAGGCCTGGGGTCGTATTGATCGGCGGTGTATTTGGGCCCGTCATAAAAGTGAGATCAGTGCCGCCATCATGCGTTCCTAAGATGCTTTCAATGCGTCGAAACGCTTCTTCCGGTTTCTCTTTTGTACAGTCAGGCACGATCTCCCCCGCATCCATGATCGTGCGTGCAAAAACTGCGCGTACTCCGGAATCCCGAATCGCGCGGATGGTTTCCAAGGCGCATTCAGGACCTGGATTGAGAAAATTATGCTCGCAGACCGTCGTCACGCCGCTGCGAATCGCCTCAATGCAGCCGAGCAAGCTGCCGGCATAAAAATGCTCCGGCCGCAGCGCCCGAGCGCACGCATAGATGCGCTTGAGCCACGGCATCAGTTCGAGATCCTCCCAAACGGCGCGCAGCAAGACTTGATAGAGGTGCGTGTGCGCGTTAATAAGCCCGGGCATGAGAACACAACCAGCGGCGTCGATGCTCTCCTCTTTGTCCACGCCTTTTGCGGGAGCGCCAGCGCCAATCTCCGTAATTACGCCGTCCACTACCCGGACGTAACCGACGACGGACTTTCGCTCCTCGGTCATCGGCAGGACAAGCGCTTTGGCGATTACTAAACTACTCATGAGTCTTTTGCTTTATCATTTTCGCCCCCGGAACGAGGAGAATGACAGAGGGAGCACCGCATCTTGATCTTTCCCGGTCGGCGGGGAAAACATACCACCGCCTGAGCTCAACATTATCCTTTCCCGCCGTGAAGCTTCTCCATGAATCCACTCTTGCGAATTTCTTCCATTAGGCTCGCGTCCGTGAAATCTTCGGCGCGGGCACCGCGCGCTTTGGGCGTTGGCAGTGAGTCGATGACGTTCTGAATGCCGCGGTTCTCAGGCAACGGAAAGTCGCGAAAAGATTTCGAGAGCCTTTCATAGAGCGGTCCGATTTCCGCATCGCCGTTGCTGTCGCGCAAGATCGCGCGAGCGACGTCGGGCTTGGTTTTAAAGGTATGAATTCCTTCGATGATCGCCTGCAGAA
>DASXSW010000368.1:0-3576 GCA_036505755.1 Binatia bacterium
TCAAGCCGCGCAAGCCATGCTCGCGGGCGAAGTCCAGGTCGGACTCATCGGTCCGACTCATGTGGTTAATGCGGTGGTGGCCGGTGGCGACATGGTCATGATCATGGGAAATCAGAATAAGGTCAGGTATCAACTCGTCGCTCATCCGAGCATCAAACGTGCGGAGGACTTGAAGGGCAAGAAGGTCGGCATCGGCGCCAGCATGGCCGGGCTAGCCACGCTCGCTGCGATTATGGCGCTGGAACACATAGGTCTCAATCCGCGCCGAGACAATATTACGCTGCTGCCTACGGGAGCGGAGCCTTTGCGCTTGGCGGCAGTGAAAAGCGGCGTTACGCAAGCCACGGTGATCGCGCCGGAAATATCGAAAGCCGCGATCAGTGAAGGATATCCCGTGCTTGTGGATATGGCCAAGCTGAATATTCCATTTCAGGCAAGCGGTTTGGTAACGATGCGTAAAATCTTGCGCAGCGATCCACAGATGATTGAGCGGGTAGGGCGGGCCACGGTGGATTCGATTCAATTCATCGTCAATCCCACCAACAAGACTAGAGTTGGTCAATCGATTATGAAGAATCTCAAAGTTACCGACCGGGAGAGAGTCGAAACCGTTTACGGCGAACTCGTGGAAGAGTTTCCGCGCAGCATTTGCCCCACGGTCCCAGGGGTGCGGTCGATCATGAAGCTCATGGTGGATTTAGGGATCAATCCGAAGGCTGCCCAACTCAAGGTGGAAGATGTCGTCGATTTGACGCTGTGCAAAAGGTGGGGTGGTGACGCAGGCTAAGATTTTGCGAAATCTGTGAACGGAAATGTAGCGTGAGTAAGAAAAACCGTTCTTTCCGATATCGATATCGAGGCAAAGGGAATTAAGGTCTTGCAGTTAACACCGGACGATGCGGTTCAATACGACAAGCCGTGTCAGCAGTGCGCGAAGAGTTTCTACTGAATCGTTAGAGCTTCAGTCGAGGTCGAAGATGGCGAAAATCAGAGCCGTTGTCGTCGAAGGGGATCGGCAGCGCGGATACAAAAGAGTCCAAGTTCTTTTTGGAGCAAATTCTTTTGTCGAAATAACCGAGAACGACGGTCGCGTCATGTGTCTCTTGGGAACGCACGATGGCGGTATCCAAGCGGACGGTTCCGTCGCGAATGGACAGTTTGCGCAATTCATTCATGAGCTGGTGGAACGGCACCCGGAAAGTGTCTGGAAAGAGGAGTGATCGGTCTCATGAAAAGCAGCCGTGCCTCTGGCTGGCGGTTGTCGTTATCTGCTTTTGGTACAGGCAGCTCGGTGCCCAGGAGATCGCGATCTCCTATCCCGGTTTGACCGGGGAGTCGGCGAGCTTGTGGCTGGCGCGAGAAGGCGGTTTTTTTAAGGAGAACGGCGTCGACGCAAAGCTTATCTACATGGAAGGTGGCCGATTGTCGATCCAAAGTCTGCTCTCGGGTCATACCCAGTTCATGGCAGGGGACGCCGTTTCGGCTCTTGCCGCAGTGGGCGCTGGAGCGGATATTGTCTTGCTTGCCTCGGCAAAAAATATGTTGCCTTATGTTTTTGCGGTTGCCAAAGAGATCGGGCGAATTCAAGATCTCAAGGGCAAGATCGTCGGCATCTCCCAAATCGGCGGGCGAGCCGGCGAGATCGCGCGCATGGTGGTCAAGAACAACGGCTTGGACCCGGATAAGGACGTAATCTATCTCGCCGTCGGCGGCACTGTGTCGCGCTTGGCAGCGCTTTCGGTAGGAAGGGTTCAGGCGGCGCCCATCTCCAAAGGGATGGTGCCAACAGCCCAGGAAAAGGGTCTCAATATCATCGACGTCGAGCCCATCCCGCTGATCATCGATGCGCTATGGACGACGCGCAAATACGCCGAGGATAATCCGGGGCTGATCTACAGAGTCGTACGGTCGTACGTCGCCGCGATTGCCGCCATTATGAAGGACCGACCGAAGACGATCGGAGCGCTTCGCAAATATATGCGGACGGCAGACACGAAGACGATAGAAAGTGCGTATGAGGGCTATGCCAACGGGCTCGAGCGGGTGCCGATCCCCAACGATAAGGCCATTCAAAACACCCTTGAGATCACTTATCGTATCGCGCCCAAGCTCGCGGGCCTCGATATCAAGAAGTATCTTTATTTCGGGTCGATTCAACGTTTAAGGGATGAAGGATTCATTGATCGGTTGTACAAGTAAATCGTGAAAGGAGACTTTGCTCATGGCACGTATCCGCCACTTGGCGATCGTTTCGGAAAATCGCGAGCGTCTAGTCAAATTTTACACGGAAGCTTTCGGCATGAAGGTAATCGACGGAGTGGGTCCGGCAATTTATCTGACCGACGGCTACATCAATCTCGCCATTATCGAGAAGCGGCCGCATTACAAAGAGGGACTCTATCATTTCGGCATCGAAGTCGACGACGTCGACGCTTTAAGATCGGTATGTAAGGAACTGGGCGCCGCTAAGGAAATACAAAAGCGGCCGCCGAACCGCGAAGCGGAATACCGCGTTGCCGACCCCGACGGTAACCTGATCGACCTATCGCAGCATGGCTGGCCGGTGTGAGGTCAGGTGGCGTGCGGCCCGCGCGCGTGCTTCTTTATGCGGGTCGGACGTCTGTCCAGTAACGCTGCGCCGAACGAGTAAATATGTTGCGTGCCGATGTTGACGACGACAACGCGGAACAAATGAAAGGCGACGACCAGTGGCACACTGATCTGGAGAGCTTGCGCGGTGATGGTCATTTCGGCCAATCCGCCGGGCGACGTTGCTATGATCATCGTGGCGATAGGCAGGTCAAAGAGCCACGCGAGAATCGCGCCAGCCGCGACCGAAGCGATCAGCATAAAAAAAGAGTTCAGCAGCGCGAAGGGGATAAATAGCTTGTAACGGGCGAAGAAGGCGCGCTCGTAACGCGCTCCTAGCACCAGGCCAAACATCAGTTGCGCGAACTCCGTCATCCAGCGCGGGACGGCAGAAAGCTGAAAACCACTCACTGTGAGCGCCGCGCCGAAAAAAATCGGCATCAGCAGATAGCCGTTGTTAAACCGGAACCGCTCCGAGACCTCGCCCAATACACAGCCGGCGGCCAGCCACGGGACGAGTAATGAATAATCCAGCGGCACGCTCGGCCGGTACGCGGATGCCTCCAGCGGAAAGCCACCATAGGTCAGCGCAAAAGGAATCAGAATAACGACAACGGACACGCGCAGGCTATGCGCAACCGCAACGGGTGCGATCTGAGCGCCGTAACGATCGGCCAATACCGCCATCGCCATCGCACCACCTGGCACCGAAGCGAAGAAAGTCGACTTGCCGTCCACCCCCGACGCTCGGCTCAAGATGAGCGCGCCGAGCCCCGCGACTAGGAAGACCGCGACGGTCGCCGCCACAATCGCGGGCAAGTTGGCGGCTAATGCTCTCACCACGATCGGCGTGAAATAGAGCGACACCGCCGAACCCAAGATCACCTGGCCCATTTGCCGAGCATAAGGCGGCGAGTGCATTTGCACGCCCAATAAATTAAGCATAGCGACCGCCACCATCGGGCCAATCATCCAAGGAATCGGCGC
>DASXSW010000369.1:0-3344 GCA_036505755.1 Binatia bacterium
GGTCCCTTGACCTTGTCCGCGCCGCCGGTAATCGCCAAGCTGACCAACTGCATTCCCCAGGTGGTCACCCCGGCCGCCGCGGCCGCTCTGGTTTCCGAATAGAAATCATCGGCGAGCGCGCGATGGCTGCCTAAATGACACTCCGGATCGATGACGCCGGGGAGAAGATATTTGCCGGAGAGATCGATTTCACGATTGGCGGCTGGCAGAAAGGCGTCGCTGCCGACGGAGGCGATCTTGCCGTTAAGAATTGCGACACCGCCTTCGATGGTGCCGGCGGGCGTGACGATCAAACCGTTGTTGAAAACGATGTCCGCAGGTTTAGTGGCCATCTTTGAATCCGCCCGTCTCTTTTTTCACTTACTTTCTTGCTTCCGCCAGGTAGCTCATGTCGATGAGGCCGTCTATGGGCGGTGGCAGCTTTTGCAGGCCGAAGTCTTTCCAGTTCTCCGCGACTTTGCGCGCGCCTTGTAGGTCGATGCCGCCGTCTCGGGGTATGGTTTTTTGGGTTTTCATGTACAGCGCATAGGTTTTTTCCGCTTCCTCTTTTTCCGCTTTGGTGCGCTCGGCGAGCGCGCGCACCGCAGCCTCCTTGTTTTTCGGGTCGTAGAAAAACTCGCAGGCTTTAAGATAGGCGCGCAGGAACCGCACCGTGAGGGCTTTGTTTTTTTGCGCCCAGTCGCGGCGCGCGCCGGTGATCGTGTATTGAAAATTGTCGACGTAGTCGGTCGAGAGGCCGAGCGAGCTGAACCCCGACGCCAGCGCGATGAAATCCGAGGGCTGGTTGATCAGCGCGCCCGCTACGCCCTGATTCTGCACCGCCGCCAAGCGCTGCGGCGCACCGCCGAGGCCGATCATTTCATAATCTTTGGAGGTGAGCCCGTTCGCGGCCAACATCCGCGCCAGAATATAATTTAGCGGGTCCGTCGGCCCCGTGATGGCGAGGCGCTTTCCTTTCAAATCGGCATAGCTCTTGATGGAGGGATGGACGATCAAAGTGTAGATCGGCACCGTGGAGTCTCCAGCGATCACGATGAGATCAGCGCCGGCTGAATTGGCGGCGAGCAGGTTCACCAAATTCATTTGCGCGATATCCGTCGATCCGGCAACCAGAGCTTGCGTGGTGGCGGTAGTGTTGCCGCCGATGACCCGTTTGAAGTCGATCCCCTCTCTTAGAAAAAAGCCTTCCTGCTCGGCGATCAAAAAGGGCCACGTGGAGGCGGTGAGAACGATGTTGCCGTAGTTGATCGGCGTGAGTTTTGGATTTTGCTGCGCTTGAGCGCCATCTGTCGCGATCAAAAGCACAAGCAGGATAGCGCATGCGGGCCGTCCAAGGGCGCGATGCATCGTCGGATCTCCTCTCATCGTTGAACGATTCGAGTGTTACGGAAGCGGGTTCTTATTTCAAAGCGCGATATTACTAAGACTTCAATCCTTCCACAAACCGTTCGTTTTTGAGCCGGTCGATGATCGAGCCGTCGACGAATTCCTTCGGGTCCCGGCGCGGAGCGTCGGGGTATTCCTTGCCGAAGTTTTCGAGAATCAGTTTAATGCCGTCGAGCGTCGGCGCGATATAATCCGGCATCAGCGACGCGACGAAATCAAACTCGGTCGCCATCAGCTTGGGATCGGTGATTTTCATGTACTTGCCGATGATGCGCTCGCTGTCGACGCGATTGCGTTTCATGGAGACGATCGATTCTGTCGCGCATTTCATGTAGCGGTAGGCAAGATCTCGATTCTTACTTAGCCAGTTTTCATCGACAACCACGGAGGTCCACGGAAACGGGATCGCCATTTGCTGGGCGGTCGCCATGACACGAAAGCCAAGTGAACGAGCTTGGTCGGTCGCCGCGGCGCCGAGAAAGGTGTATTGAATCGTGCCGGCTTTCATAGCGGCGACCCGGCTCGAGTCGCCGCCCATCTGCAGCATCTTCAAATCTTTCTCAACATTCAGCCCGTTCCTGCGGAAGAGATAGCGAAAACCTTGATCGGTGGAAGAACCGAAGCGTGAGATGCCGGCAAACTTTCCCGCGAGATCCGGTATACCTTTGATGTCGGGATGCGCGACGAGATTTGAAGCGAGCACCGGTAACGGATTGCCGAGAATCAAGAGCTTGACGCCGCGCAGCCGGGCTTCGATCGACACCGGCCCGCCGCCGGCGATTTGCACGCTGCCGCCGAGGAGCGCGGCGATATTCATGGTGCCGCTATTGATGTAGAGCAGCTCGCCTTCGAGTCCGTGCTTGGCGAAGAAGCCTTTTTCCTGCGCCACCCAGAGGAACGCTTGAGTCGCGTTGACAGCGGAATAAGAGATCCGCAATTTATCGGCGGCAGGTGCATTGGTGGTGACCGCCAACAACGCAACGGTCACGAATACGGCCGAGAGCCGCGCGCCTAAAAGAGTTTTTATCATGACAGTGTGGATACAGCGGTTCAGGTCGAATGGTCAAGGGTTTGTATTGCGACATATTCGTGATTTATAACTCATCGCAGGAGGACGAACTTCATGGCTACTCGTTGGTTGTTCAAGACGGAACCGTCCGTTTATTCCTATCAACAACTGGAAAAAGACAAGAAGACGATGTGGGACGGGGTGGCGAATAATCTCGCGCTCAAGAACCTTAAAGATATTCAGAAGGGCGACCAGATCTTAATTTATCACACCGGTGATGAGCGTCAGGCAGTGGGCATCGCGCGCGCGGTAGGCGGCGCGTATCCGGACCCGAGCAAGAAAAACCCGAAGCTTCTGGTAGTGGACATCGAAGCGGTAAAACCACTGCCCAAGCCGGTCACGCTGGCGGAGGTCAAGGCGAACAAGAAATTGGCCAACTTCGATCTCGTGCGACTTTCGCGTCTTTCGATCATGAAGGTGACCGACGAGCAGTGGAAAATCATCGAAGAGATGGCAGGGCGTTAAGCATGGAAGTCAAGCTAAATTACATGACCGTGCTAATTTGTTCGAAATGCATATAGCCGAATTGCAAACATAGAATCTTTCAAAGGGGAAAGGGCTTGAGTTTGTTCTCAGCCGTTTCGAACCGACTCTTTCGCTTGGTAGACAACGACGCGGTCACGCCCGGCGTTTTTCGCAGCATACAAGGCCTGGTCAGCCGCACGCAGTAATTCATTTGGATTAGCGCTGTGTTCATCCGCCTGGGCAACGCCGGCCGACACGGTTAGCGCGCCAAGGAGTTGGTCTCCGTGTGGAATCTGCAGTTCCTTGATCAGCACGCGGAGCTGTTCAACGCGATGCTCGGCATCTGCCAGTGATGAATCCGGTAGAACCAGCAGAAACTCCTCGCCGCCATAGCGGCACGGGATGTCGCTCTTACGGACCTTTC
>DASXSW010000370.1:0-3504 GCA_036505755.1 Binatia bacterium
GGCGGCATTGGCGCACCCCTGTTCGGTGGTTACCTGGCTGACACGTTCAATCCCGGCGTGCCCTTCCTCGCATACGCGCCGCTGTTGGTGTTATCGGCGCTGCTACTAGGGATCGTCGCCCGTGAGACTCTTGAAAAATAACCGAACATTGACACGGGTTTCACGCTTAGTTAGATTTCCGGGTATTTGGCTTATAATCACGGGATTCGCGTTTGAAACTGACATGAAATACCAGACCGACGACCTCCGAATTAAGGAAATCAAAGAGCTACTTCCACCAGCGCGTCTATTGGGTGATTTTCCGATCACAGAGAAAGCCTCCCAAACGGTTTATGAAACGCGCCAGGCGATCCATCGGATCCTGCACGGCGCGGACGACCGTTTATTGGCTGTCATGGGTCCGTGTTCGATCCATGACGTGAAGGCCGCTAAGGAATATGCCGTGAGACTCAAAGAGGCTAAAGACCGATGTGCGGATGACCTGTTAGTCGTAATGCGCGTTTATTTTGAAAAACCGCGCACGACAGTTGGCTGGAAAGGGCTCATCAATGATCCCAATCTGGATGGCAGCTTTCGGATCAACGACGGACTCCGCGTCGGCCGCAATCTACTGCTCGAGCTCAATGAGCTCGGTGTGCCCTCAGGGTGCGAGTTTCTCGACATGATCACACCGCAATACGTTGCCGATCTGGTGTCATGGGGCGCCATCGGCGCGCGCACAACAGAAAGCCAAGTGCATCGCGAGCTTGCCTCGGGACTTTCTTGTCCGGTCGGCTTTAAGAACGGCACCGACGGCAACGTAAGAATCGCTCTCGACGCGATCCGCGCCGCGCATGCGCCGCATCATTTCCTGTCAGTCACCAAGGCAGGTCATTCGGCGATCGTTTCGACCGCCGGTAATGAGGACTGTCACATCATCTTGCGTGGCGGCAAGCAGCCGAATTATGACTGCGCCAATGTCGACGCCGCGGCGAAAAGTCTTGCCGAGGCCGGCATTCCCGCGCGCATCATGATCGATTGCAGCCACGGCAACAGTGGCAAGGATCCGACGAATCAGGTAAAGGTCGGCCACGACGTGGCAGCGCAGATCGCGTTGGGTGATTCGCGGATCTTCGGCATCATGGTCGAAAGCCATCTCAAAGCCGGACGTCAAGATCTAATCCCAGGCAAAGAACTAGTCTATGGCCAAAGTATCACCGACGCCTGCATTGGTTGGGAAGAGACGCGCGGCCTTATCGACATATTAGCTACGGCGGTGCGCCAACGACGGATCAAGGCCGCAGACGACAACGCCGAATGAAGCGGAGCGGGGTTCTTCGAGCGCGCTTCCGCACCCTGCACAGCTTACCATCTCCAGTCACAAATTTTTCTACATCGACGCTCCGATTGTCAATTCGCCGCAGCTGTTATAGTGCTTTCTTGTACAGTGATGGGCGATCCTAAATTCTCCGCCTCGTATCCCACTTCCGAACCGACAACTGGAACATATGCTCGGTCGACTCACCGGACTTTTTTATGGTTGGCGCATGGTGGCAGCGTCGGCGGCAGTCCGCGTTTTAGGCGCGGGCTTGCACAGTTATGGTTTCACGGTTTTCTTTTTGCCGCTCAGCCAGGAATTGAATCTCAGCCGAACTGCGACTTCTTTCGCGTTTTCCCTCTCTCGCGCCGAGGGTGCAATCGAAGGACCGATCATCGGCCACTTGCTCGACCGCTACGGGCCGCGGCCGGTCATGCTCGCCGCCGTCTTGATGATGGGGGCGGGCTACCTGTTGCTATCCCAAATAGAAAGCTACGTCGCTTTTCTAATCGTTTACACCGGCTTGATTTCTCTCACCCACGCCGGCGGTTTCATGCACGCGCCGATGGCGCTGACCAACACGTGGTTTATTCGCTTGCGTGCCCGCGCGATGACGATCAACAGCGCCGCCTACGGCCTCGGCGGTGTACTGATTGCTCCGGTGCTCAGCTTGATTGTGCATTCGTGGGGCTGGCGTTGGGGTGCTGCGCTCGCGGGGCTGACGTTTTTGATAGTCGGCGTTCCTCTCTGCCTGACGATTCGCCGCTCACCGGAGAGCATGGGACTCGCGCCCGACGGCGATGATCACGCCGTTTTGACCGCCGAGGATAAAAACACTACGCCACGGAGAACAATCGAGGTCGATGTCACCGCCAGTCAAGCGATCCGCTCTTTCGCTTTTTGGGCGCTCGTGTTTGGCGCCGCGGTGCGAAACGCTTCGTATCATGCGATATCGACTCACTTCATTCCGATGATGATTTGGAAAGGAATGACCCAGCAGCAGGCGACGTTCCTGCTCAGCTCTTTTGCGCTTCTTGGTTTTATTTCCACCCTCTTGTTCGGCTGGCTCGCCGACAATGTCAATAAGCCGCGCCTCGTATCGTTCATTCTTTTCACCGCCGGAGTTTCCATTTTGTTGCTTATCTTTGGCAGCTCCTTGGGGCTTCTCTGGCTTTTCATACTGCTCTTCACCACTGTCGAAGCCACCTATCCGGTGGCTTGGGCCATGGTCGGCGATATCTTCGGTCGCAAACACTTTGCGAAGATTCGCGGCTACATGAGTGTGTTTTATGTCTGGGGCAGCGTCCTCGGCCCGGTGGTTGCAGGAGCCATCTGGGATCGTTGGCAATCCTACGAGCCAATGCTCTGGGTCGTAGCGGCGATGTTTTTTGTTTCAGGCGCGTTTTATAGCGGCCTCGGTAAGCCCTGGGCACGGCCGAAAATTGCTTAACTCGCGTTTAAAGGTCCATGTTCAATCGTTCAAAGTTTCGGATTTTGGCTGAAGATCTCGGCTTCAAATCGGGATTTTGAAACTTTGAACCTTGAACGGTATTTCTCTTCATTTGCCGTGAACGGCGAGCCACACGGTTTCCCGAGCCGTATTCGCAACCCGGTGTTTGACATGCTTGGCGATTGTCGCATAGTCGCCTTGCTTAAGCTCAACTAGTTCATTTCCTTCAAATTCTAAAGTGGCGCTGCCGCGCATAACAATCACCCACTCGTCCCAGTTTTGATCGTACCAAAAACCCGGCGGGCTGCTGTGAGAATGAGAGATGATGCGTTCGACCTTGATGGAGGAAGTTTCAAAAAGAGTTAGGAAATCTTCGTGGTCTATTCGTTGCGGACGCTTCGCGAAGACATTCTGAGCCGGATGAGACATAAAAGATCTTTCACAAGCGAGCGCGCCGAATTCCCGGTACGTCGATGGTTCTTCGCTGGCCCCGCGCGGGTGGATTCTCCAGCGCGTAGACAATCGCATTGACCATCTGCTCGATGGTCACAAGACCTAAACGTTCCGCAGTGGCTCGGGTCGCGGGAATCATTTCGGCAATCTTGTAAAGCGGTGCGATCGCTTTGGGCCACCGGCGACCGGGACCGAGAACATACCATGGACGGACAATCGTTGCCGTCACTCTCGCCTCACGAATGATCGACTCGCCGAGCGCGCGCACCCACAGATAAGCCTGCATGATCGGCGCCGGCTGAGC
>DASXSW010000371.1:0-11956 GCA_036505755.1 Binatia bacterium
AATACCATCGCCAGCTCGATCGCCATCGGCAATCCGGCGGATGGCTACTACGTCATCCAAGCGGTCCGCGAGTCGGGCGGTTGGGGCGAAAGCGTCACGGACGAGGAAATTCTCGGCGGCATCAAGTTGCTCGCTCAGACCGAAGGCATCTTCACTGAGCCCGCTGGCGGAACCGAGGTTGCCGTCACCAAGAAACTTATCGAACACGGGCGGATCCCACGTGATGAATCGATCGTCATCAGCATTACGGGTAACGGATACAAGACTCTGGAAACCGTCGCCGGAAGCGTCGAGAAGCCTTTTACGATTAACGCAACGTTAGAGAATTTTGACGAGCTGTTTCATCAGTTGCAGCCGGCGGCAAGAATGAAGGCAGTGGCCAGTTAGCAGGGCTTTAACGCGATTGAATTGCGTCATTCCTTCACCTTGCAAGGCTTCAGGTGACGGACTATTCTAATCTTAGACATCGAGACTTAGCTTAGTTGCGAGGAGGATTGTTATGTCGGTGCGTGTGCGTGTGCCAACCCCGCTCAGAAAGTTTACTCAGGGCGCCGATGAAGTGAATGCGCAAGGAAGTGACGTTAAAGCGCTCGTCGACGATTTAGACAGAAATTACCCGGGTATCAAAGAACGGATCTGTGACGAGAGCGGTAAAGTGCGCCGCTTTGTTAACGTTTACGTCAACGGCGACGACATCCGCTTTCTGCAGAATCTGGAAACCGCTCTGAAGGAAGGCGACAACATATCGATCGTGCCAGCGATCGCCGGCGGTAACTAGATAGAAAGGTCGATGATGGCCGTAACATCGCCCAATTTGCGTCTGGTACCGGCGCAGCAAACAGAGCTTCTGAAAGTTGAATCCGTGCTCGAGCTGATCGGCAACACGCCGCTGCTTGAGATCAACAGAATCACCGAGGGAATTCCGGCCGGGGTAAAGATCTATGCTAAATTGGAGGGTCTCAACCCGGGCGGTTCCGTCAAGGACCGGCCGGCCTTGAGAATGGTTCAGGAAGGGCTGCAGAGCAAGAAACTGCGGCCCGGCAAAACCATTCTCGACTCGACGTCGGGAAACACCGGGATTGCATTGGCGCTGATTGGTAGCGTTTTGGGTTATCCGGTCGAACTGGTCATGCCCGGAAACGTCAGCGCGGAGCGCAAACACATCATCCATGCCTACAGCGCCAAGGTCACATACAGCGATCCGCTGGAGGGCTCTGATGGCGCGATTCGTATGTGCCGAAAAATTCTTGAAGCGGACCCGGAAAAGTATTTCAAACCGGACCAGTACTTTAATCCGATGAATCCTCAGGCGCACTATGAGAATACCGGACCCGAGATCTATCGCCAGACAAACCAAACCGTCACCCACTTTGTCGCGGGCATCGGCACCGGCGGAACGGTGATGGGCACCGGCCGATATTTAAAAGAGGTCAATCCAAAGATCCAAGTGATTGCGGTGGAACCCGACGACGCGCTTCATGGTCTTGAAGGGCTAAAACACATGGCGAGCTCCATCGTTCCCGGGATTTATCACGAGGAAGAATTGGACGGTAAAATTCCCGTGTCGACGGAAGATGCCTACTCGATGGTCTACCGCCTGAGCCAAGAGGAGGGCGTACTCGTCGGCCAATCATCGGGCGCCGCGATGTTTGCCGCGCTGAAAGTTGCACGCAAACTTCGCAAGGGCACGATCGTAACCATTTTCCCCGACTTCGGTGACAAATATCTAACAACGAATTTGTGGGTCGGTTGGCGCGACCGGATGGCCGTGGGAAATCTCAAATTTTCCATTTGAATTTTCGATGGCAACAAAAGCAAATCCCGCTGTAATTCGCGAGCGTGTTTACCTGACTTTTCCCAAAGAACTAATCAAGGAACCGGTCCTGAGCATGTTGTCGAAGCAGTTCGATATCATTTTCAATATCCGCGGCTCGACGGTCACGGCGGAGATGGGTTTAGTCGCTCTCGAAATAGACGGCAAAGAAAGTGAAGTTACCAAGGCGATCGGCTGGCTCAAGGGAAAAGGCGTGACGGTGGAACCGATCGAGAAGAATGTGATCGAATAACTTTGGTTCTATTGCGCCGCCGCAGAAATCAACAGCACGAGCGTGCCTCCCTCGTGGGGTGGCCCACCCAAAATAAAATTACCTTTGTTCTGGATACCCACCGCTGTATCGAGCACCGGTTTATCTCCCTCGGTTAATCGCACTTTGAGAGAGACACGATTATTTTGATATTCCTGCGGCGCCACGGTCAGTAAACGGCCGCCCGGGATCTCAAATGACTTGGTTCCCTGCCAGGGCACATTTTGACTGTCGTCCTTGAGCGAGCGGTAGGACCGATATTTGAGGGGCTTTAACTGCTGTTCCATGTCCTTCAATTTTGGATCGAACTCATCGCTTTTATTGCCCGCGAGGATGGTTCGAATCCTAACCTGAACGGACTGAGGGTTCTTTTCCGCCGCGCCAACCCATCCCGCCACCAAAACTACGATGAGACTAAAAAGTCGGAGCCGATTTCGCAGTGTCTTCAGCAGCCTCATTTTCACCCTCTTGGTCTTGATATAACCAAATCACAGTCGTTTTGGTCTCCTGTTCCCGCAATAGCGCGACGCTGCGTCCATAGGTATCGATGGACTCTACGGATGCAAAACTGTTGCGCGATCCGCCGAGACGCCAAACATCCGTAGACACCAACACCAGCAAAATGCCAATCACCGCGGGCACCGTCCAAGCCACTCTCGGTGCCGTGAAGAGACCCCGCGACCAATCGAGCAAATCGTCGTACCAGGCCCGTTTCTGATTGATGCGACGCTCCACCCCCCGCCAGAAAGACATGAACTCGATCTGGGGAGCTGGGGATGTCAGCGCAGCTTTTAGCGCCAGCTGCATTTTTTCCAGTCGCCGCCGCGTCTCCACGCAGTCCGAGCAACTGGCCAGGTGGGCGCGCACGGATTCGCTCTCGGCCGCGCTCAATTCGCCGTCCAGCCAGCTGCCAATCGATTCCCGAATAGCTTCGCAGTCTCTCATAAAAATGCGCTCAACTTATCGTGCAATTTCTTTCTAGCGTAATGGAGCCGGCTCATCACGGTGCCTTCGGAACAGCCCAGAATCTCGCCGATATCTTTGTACGACAATCCCTCGATCGTTCTTAACACGATGACCGCTTTGTGTTCTGGTGTCAAATCGTTAATCGCCTTAAGCAGTGCCTGCCGCAGCTCCTTATCGTGGACATCGGAATACGGATCTTTGGCAACTTCATTTTGCGCTTCCAACACCTCGTCCATGGATTCGCGAAAGTCTAACGGATTTCTCTTTTGACGCCGCTGCGCATCGATCGATAGATTGACCGCGATCCGGTATATCCAAGTGTAAAACGACGAACCGCCTTGGAAGCTTTTGATCTTTCGAAATGCCCTAAAAAAAGTCTCTTGGGCCACCTCAAGCGCGTCTTCGCGGTTGCGCAGCAATCCCAGGATGACCATGTAAACCTTTTGGTGGTAACGGGAGACAAGCTCTTGAAACGCGTCCATCTCTCCCGCCTGGCATTTCTGAACCAGCTCCCAGTCGCTACGCTCCACGATGATCCTGCCCGTTAGACGCCATTGAAAAACATTTATTCAGCCGCCAAAGCAACTTAATAGCATGAAACCTTGACGTTTTCGCGAATTGCTCTACAATCACTTTGATTTTCCTGCTCTTTTGTTATTGCTCACGCCAAATCCTTAGAAGGATCGCACATGCTCATTCAATGCCCAAAGTGCCGAACGACGTACAAAGTATCCGATGAAGTGTTGCAGGGCAGCGCCCCTCTCTTCCGTTGCTCGCGCTGCAAACATACCTTCGAGCTTGAGACGAACGGAGCGTCGGAAATCCCGGCTGAATGCCCGGCGGTGCCCCAACCTCAATCGACAACACCATCCGCGGACCAAGAGTTGAGCTTACCTTTCACGCCGAAAGAGAAACCGCTTCGCCCCGACAGCGACAAGGAAGCATTGTTGGATTTTCCAGCAGGAGAGAAAAACACGGAGGAGCCTGGCCTCGACAACCGCGATCAATGGTCGCTGAGTGACAACGATCGAAAAACGGAGCATCCATTCACAATCTCCGATACCAAGCACTCTATGGGAGATGACAGCGTGCTCGATGCCTCGAAAGATTTTTCGGTCATCGATCCGGTGGTGGCAGTCGCAAACGCGCGAGACCGATCCGAAAGCTCCAATAACATATTGGCCATCTCACCCTACTTGGACCAACGAGCCTCGATCCTACCCTTCGTCACGCTCTTCGGCCTGCTTGCGATCGGCTTCTCGCTCATCGCGGTGATCAGCCAGGCCCATCCGACGGCTTCGGAAGAGATCGTTAAAAAAATCCCAGTGGTCGGCACTTCCGTGCTGAAAAATAACCACTTGAAGGAAGGAATTCTAATCCAATCACTCCAGGCAGGATATCAAACCATCCAGGGTAACCGCGAGATTTTCGTGATCACCGGGGTGGCGCTCAATCAAAATCCCGTGGTCGTTCGCGAAATTCAACTCACCGGCAGAATTTACAACCAAGGAGGTAAGGAGCTCGAGCGCCAAACGATTTGGGTCGGCAATACCATCTCGCCGAAAATCATCCGCGGCATGACGACGGAAGATATTCCTCATTTGCAGAGCCTCAAGCCGCTCAAAAGCTTTGAAATTCCATCGGGAGATTCCGTACCCTTTACGATTGTTTTTTTGAAGTCGACCAAAAACGCCCAGGATTTCACTTGCGAGGTCGTAATGGCGGAAGGGCAAGTTTAGTTGACTATTGGGTAACAGCTATGATTTCTCTGAATCGTTTTTCGGTGTGACATCGATCTCATCGGGTTCATTCATGGCTTTGCGAAATTTTTTGATGCTCTTACCGAGCCCTTCACCCAAATCAGGCAAACGACGACTAAAAAGCACCACGACGATCACAAGGATAATGAGCAGTTCGCCAATTCCTAACCCGAACATAGAACCTCCAACAACCCGATTGAAGCGGCATCGCTGATTAATTTCGACCCCGCCTATTTGCGCCCGCACGCCAAGGCGATAATATACGATTGTGGCGTTATTAAATACATCCCTATTCCGCTTCGTGATGATATCCACCGCGATACATACTCTGTTGTTTTCTCTGCTTTATGCGTCGTGGCAGGTTAAAATAGCGCACCAGGAAACTATCCCCGTATCACTTTTGTCCATTCCTGAAAAAGATCAACCCGCGCCCACCCGTGTTCCGAGGACTCCACCCACACGCCCTTTCAAAGCACCCGCGATCATTGCCAAAAAAGATTCCCCGGTAAGACAAGAAAGATCTGTTCCGACGCGCGACAAACCGGTGAAAAATGACTTTGGCCGCGAGGAATCCGTTCTCCCGGCGCCACCGCCAGTGGCGCCGCGCGAGCCGATTCGGGAGCAAACGGAGGTTGCGGAGCGCCAACTGCCGACGGTCAAGGACTTGTTGCCGCCGCTGACCTGGTCGTCGTCAAATTCCAGAAGTAGCGCTCCTATCAGTCTAAATACCAGGGATCCGGTCTACGTCACCTATTTCAACAAGATTAAGCTTTCGATCGAGTCGCAATGGGAATATCCGGAAGTCGCCTTGCGGTATGGCCTACAGGGCAAACTTTTATTGGAGTTTACGATCTCTGGAAATGGTCAGTTGGAGCAGTTACGATTGGTCCGCTCGTCCGGTTCGCAAGTCCTCGACGAGGAAGCCATACGCGCGATCAAAGCAGCGGCGCCGTTTCCACCTATCCCGCCTTGGATAAAGCCCAATCCTCTGTCGCTCTCGGCTTCAATGGAATACGACGACAATCGTTTGAATTATCGCTTCGGTCGCTGAGCTGAAATCCCTCGTTTCCATTTCACCCCTGATCTAGGAATTGCTCGACGAGCCAGGGTCCCATCTCAACACCGGCTTTCTTGCCGCTCGCGCCTCGTCCAGCCGTCTGACCGGAGTCGAATATGGCGCGTTTTTGACGAGCTCGGGATCTTCTTTGCTCTCCTGGGCAATTTGCAGCATCGCGTCGATAAAGCCGTCCAGAGTCTCCGGCGTTTCGGTTTCCGTGGGTTCGATCATCAGCGCGCCGGAAACCACCAAGGGGAAATAAATGGTCGGCGGATGGTAGCCGTAGTCCAGCAGTCGTTTCGCGATATCCAGCGTCGTGATGCCGTTCTTGTGCTGCATGCGATCGGTGAAAATGCACTCATGCATGCACGGCTCGTCGTAGGCGATCTGATAGCTTTTTTCCAGTTTCTTGCGAATGTAATTAGCGTTGAGAAGCGCCATCCGGCTCGCCTCTTCGAGACCATCGCCGCCCAGTGAAAGAATATACGCATAGGCGCGCACGAGGACGCCGAAATTGCCGAAGAATGAGCGCACCCGCCCGATCGATTTTGGGCGATCATCCTGCAACTCAAACTTGTCGCCGTGCTTGACGATTCGCGGCACGGGCAGGTAGTCCCGCAGTTGCGACTTTACTGCAACCGGCCCCGCTCCGGGTCCGCCGCCGCCGTGCGGCGTCGAAAAGGTTTTGTGCAGGTTCATGTGCAGCACATCGACGCCCATATGGCCCGGCTTGGCAATGCCCATGAGCGCGTTGAGATTGGCGCCGTCGAGATAGACGAGTCCACCTTTGTCGTGAACGACTTTGGCGACCGCCTCGATTTGGGTTTCGAACAAGCCCAAGGTATTGGGATTGGTGATCATGACGGCGGCAACGTCTTGGTCCATAACTTTCTCGATCACCGAAGCGTCTATCACGCCGCGCGTGCTGGAGGTAATTTGTACGACGTCGTAGCCACACAGCGTCGAGCTCGCCGGATTGGTTCCATGAGCGGTGTCGGGAACGATGATCTTTTTGCGCGGCCCGCCATGCTCGCTGAGATAGGCCCGGATCAACATGAGGCCGGTAAGCTCGCCTTGAGCGCCGGCGGATGGTTGCAAACTCACATATTCCATGGCGCTGATCTCGGCGAGTATTTGTTCTAGATCATGGAGCAATGCCAGCGCGCCCTGCAGTAACTCAGGTGAAGCCAACGGATGAACCTGCGCGAAACCCGGCAAGCGAGCCACCGCTTCGTTGATCTTCGGATTGTATTTCATGGTGCAAGAACCGAGCGGATAGAATTGGCTTTCGATGGCGAAGTTTCGTTGCGACAAACAGGTGAAATGGCGCAGCACTTCGAGCTCGCCCAACTCCGGGAATCCCGGGATATCGTCGCGCAGTAGCGCCGGCGGAATACCCCTTTCAACAGGCCCGTCTTGCGCCGGCCAGTCCAATGCGCTTCTGCCCGGAGAGCCGCTTTCGAAGAGCAGCTTTGGCGCCGCGACGCGCGATCGCCTATTGCCGTGAGATGGTTCTGACAAGCTGCTCGATCTCCTCGTCTTCGTTCATTTCAGTGACACAGACCAGCAAACAATCCTGCAACTCCGGGTACCACTGTCCCAATTTGATGCCCGGGGCGATTTTTTGTGCCGCGCACCGAGCAAAAATTTCATCCAAGTTTTCTGCCCGAATAACAAATTCATTGAAGTACGGCCCGGAAAATATCGCTTCGAGCTTAGCCTTGCTGACCAGTCGTAGGTGGGCGTCGTGGGCGCGTGCCACATTGGTTTCCGCCAAGCATTTGATACCGGATTTCCCCAGCAAAGACATAAAAACCGTCGCGCCCAGCACACAGAGAGTTTGACTGGTGCAAATATTTGAAGTCGCCTTCTCGCGCCGGATATGCTGTTCGCGCGTAGCGAGCGTTAAGACAAATCCTCTGCTGCCCTCAGTATCGACGGTTTCGCCGACGAGCCGTCCCGGAATATTACGGACGAACTTCTTTTGGCAGGCGAAAAATCCAAAGGCCGGTCCGCCAAGATTCATCGGTATGCCGAGACTCTGGCCTTCGCCCACGGCGATATCGGCGCCGAATTCGCCGGGCGGTTTGACGAGTCCGAGCGCCAGCGGTTCGGTCGTCACTGAAATCAATTGCGCTCCAACCCGCTCACAAGCCGATTTCACCGGAGCCAGATCTTCGATCACGCCAAAAAAATTAGGATAGCCGACGAGCACGCACATCGATTGATCATCAAGATGACGCATCAGTGCCGCCATATCAGTGGCGCCACTGGCATCAAAAGAAATTTCCTCGAGATGAACGTCATGAAGATTCCTGAGATATGTCGCAATGACGGCGCGATACTGAGGATGGAGGGCTTTGGATACTAACACCCGCCGCTTGCTCGATGGCTGGATCCGTCGCGACATGAGCACGGCTTCAGCCGCCGCCGCCGCGCCGTCGTACACGCCGGCGTTGGCAACTTCCATACCCGTGAGTTGGCAGATGAGCGTCTGATATTCGAAGAGCGCCTGGAGAGTGCCCTGGCTAACCTCCGGCTGGTAGGGTGTGTAGGAAGTAGAGAATTCCGAGCGCGAGATGATCGCGTCGACCGCGGTCGGAATGAAGTGATGGTAAATACCACCGCCGAGAAAAAAGCTCCAGTCGGCGGCGGTGGCGTTCTGCGCGGCGAGACTCGCCATTCGCCTGCGCAGGGCCGGTTCGGTTAAACCGCGGGGCAGATCGATTTTGGCGCGCTCACGAAGCGTCTGGGGGATATGCTGATAAAGCTCCTCGACGGAATGGAGTGCGAGGGTTCGAAGCATGCGTTCTTTGTCGGCTGGGGTATGCGGAGTGTAGCGCATGAATCGATGCTACTCTTTCTCGTTTTCGTCTTCCTCTTCTTCATCAGTTTCGTCTTCTTCTTCCTCATCCTCGTCGGCTTTTTGTTGCTCGACGTACTCGGCATATTCCTCGGCGTCCATCAGATCTTTGAGATCGTCTTTGTCCGCCAACTCGACCCGGATCATCCATCCGTCGCCATAAGGGTCGTCGTTAATGGTCTCCGGATTGTCCGGTAAAACATCGTTGATCTCGAGCACAGTTCCGCCCACCGGGGCGTAAACATCGGAAACCGCCTTGACCGACTCAACGGCGCCAAAAGGATCGTCCTTGACGACCTTTTCGCCAACTTCCGGCAATTCAACGTAGACGATGTCACCGAGCTCTTCTTGCGCGTACTCCGTAATACCGATCGTTGCCGTGTTTCCTTCGACCAGCACCCATTCATGTTCTTTGGAATATTTTAATCCGTCAGGGAACTCCATTGCAGACCTCCTTCGTAGCTGTTTGGCTGCGCCGCTTAGCAGCGGTAGAACGGTAACGAAACCAGTTTTGACTGAACTCGTCGGCCGCGGATTTCCACCTCGACAGCATTGCCGATATTGGCCTCTTCGCTGGCGACGTAACCGAGCGCGATCGCTTTTCCGAGCGACGGCGACTTGGTGCCGCTGGTCACGCGCCCGATTGAACGTCCGTCTTTGAACAACTCATATCCGCTGCGGGCGATGCCGGGGCCCAACAACTCGAGGCCGACCAATTTGCGCTTGACCCCTTCTTCTTTTTGCCGCAACAAGACTCCGCGCCCGAGGAACGACGGCTTGGAAAATTTCGTCACCCAGCCCAATCCCGCTTCCAGCGGCGTGATGCTGTCGTCGAGTTCATGGCCATACAGCGGGTAAGCCTTCTCGAGTCTTAGAGTGTCGCGGGCACCGAGGCCCACCGGAACCAAGCCCTTCGGAGAACCGCCTTCTAGGAGCGCGCCCCAGAGTCGCTCCACATCGCCGGCGTTACAATAAAGCTCGAAGCCGTCTTCACCCGTGTAGCCGGTGCGTGCCACAAGACAGCGGATTGCCGCGACGTCGGCGAACGCGAAGTGAAATGCGGTGATCGCACCGAGATCGACCGTGGTCAACGGTTGGAGAATCCTCGCCGCCAGCGGTCCTTGCAAGGCGAGTTGGCCGTACTTGGCGCTGACGTTTTCGACTTCGACCGCGCCGCTGGCATGATCGCTGATCCAAGCGAAATCTTTGTCGCTGTTCGCCGCGTTGACACAAATAAAAAATACCGTCGGCTGCAGCCGATAGAAAATCACGTCATCGACCACGCCGCCTCGCTCGTTGAGCAGCAAGTTATATTGCGCTTGGAACGCGCTCATTCGCGCAACGTCATTGGCCGAAACGCGTTGGCAGAGATCCAGCGCGCCTTCGCCGCGCACTTCGATCTCGCCCATGTGACTGACGTCAAAAAGGCCAGCGTGGCGACGCACCGCCCGGTGTTCTTCGATGACTCCCTTGTACTGAACCGGCATTTCCCAGCCGGCGAACTCGACCATTTTCGCACCGGCCCGCCTGTGAGCGGCGTATAGAGGTGTCCTGTTCAATTTCGAGCCACGCACACCGACGTAATTGAATCGCCTAACGCTCCCGCTGCAGCGACCCTTTGGCGGCTTTTAAAGTGTTGTGGAGCAGCATGCAGATCGTCATCGGACCGACGCCGCCTGGAACCGGTGTGATTGCCGAAGCGCGATCTTTGGCGATTTCGAATTCTACATCGCCGCACAGTTTGCCGTTCGGCAATCGATTGACACCGACATCGATCACCACGGCGCCCGGCTTCACCCAATCGCCGCGGACGAGCCGCGCTTTGCCGATGGCAACGACCAAGATATCCGCCCGGCCCACCTCGTCGCGGAGACTCGCCGTGCGCGAGTGGCAGATCGTCACGGTCGCATGCTTCTCGAGCAACAGCAGCGCAACCGGCTTGCCGACAATATTGCTGCGGCCGACGATGACCGCATTCTTACCCTTTGGATCGCAGTCCACCGACGCGAGAAGTTTCATGATGCCCAACGGGGTACAGGGTCTGAAACCGTCGCCGCCGAGCAGCAACATCCCCTGGCTCATCGGATGGAAACCGTCGATGTCCTTGTGCGGCGAAACCGCTTCGAGGATGCGTTCGGCGCGGATGTGCGGCGGCAGGGGCAGCTGCACCAAGATACCGTGAACGTTTTTGTCCTTGTTGAGCTGGTGCACGAGCGCGAGCAGCTCTTTTTCCGAGATCGTCGCGGGAAGAAGATGCTCAAAGGACTTGATCCCGACTTCCTTGCACGCTTTCTCTTTATTGCGAACGTAAATATGCGACCCGGGATCGTCTCCGACCAACACCACGGCCAGCCCTGGTGCCAGATCCCAGCGTCGCTCGAGTCCTTCGACTTCTTCTTTGATTTGCTTTTGAACTTCTTTGGCGACCGCTTTGCCGTCAATGATTAAGGCCATGACCTACTCCGTGACGAGAATGAAAATCTATATCGTAAAAAAACCGTTTGTAAAGAACCGCATTTAATTAACTGGATGACACGGTGACCTGCGAACGTCAACCCTTGCATAGGGCAGAATCATGGCGGCAAACTTGCCTGATCGGAACAGCGAAGCGGCCAAGGGTCATCTTCTATCCCGCGGTCAGTTGCACGCGCGCGCTTGACGACCGTTTCGCCAAATGCTTTCTATTGACGGCGGGTGAAACGCATCCGTAAAGCCAGAGATCAATATCACCGGTCTCGCTGTGAAAGGATTTCGTCATGAGCGAACCACGTTCCCTCGAAGAAGTGAAAAACGATATTCGTAGCCGCGTCGGGCATCGCGCGCCGTTTCTCCACGCCGGCAAAACCGAGGCGGAAGAAGCTCTCGCGCACATGCCTACGCTCGAGGGCGAAAACTGGGCAGCCGCCTGGAATGAACTCGGAGCGCGTTGGGAGGCGAGAGCCAACGATGCCGAGAAAGCGGGAAATGCCGCTCAAGCTAAAGAGGCGTTCCTCAAGTCGTACGGTTACTATGGCATTGCCCGCCATCCGTTTCCGAGCACGCCGGGAAAAAATCACGGCTATAGGAAGACCCGCGAGATGTTTCTCGCGGCGGCCAAATATTTCGACATTCCCGTCGAGCGTGTTTCGATCCCGTTTCAAGGCAAGGCAATCGTCGGTCACCTTCGGTTTCCAAAAGTCCTCCCGGCACCGATGGTTATGCACTGGGGGGGCATCGACAATTGGAA
>DASXSW010000372.1:0-3231 GCA_036505755.1 Binatia bacterium
ATAGTTTGTGATGGCCATGAGTCGAATACAGCGCATAATCTCGGCCTCAAGATCTCGACTGATCCAGCGAAGAGGCCGGCACTGGTTTACTATTCGGGTAATTACAGTCGGCAAGCCTAGCGGATCATTTCTGAGCTCGCGGGCGTTGCGTAATGTGCGGTGAATAGCAGGAGTTATGCCACGATCGTGGCGCAGTATTCTTTAGGAAAAATGGATTGGATTACAGTAACCACATGACGCCCGCTATACAATTTTGGATCGCCACAACAACGAAATTCGTATAGCCGACAAGCCCAACTTTCTAGTCACGACCAAAGAAATAGAAGTTGACTATCGGTGTCATATAAAATGCTTCGAAAGACAGGAAAGATTCTGGGCGACGTGACCTGACCGGTCCTGCTTCAGGAAGTGAATGAAGTCTTGGCAAATCTTCTCCAGCGCTTGCTAGTTTACTGTTTGCTCGGAATTCTCGTTCAACTTACTCACCAAACGCGCTCCCGAACGGGAGTTAACAAGATCGAAAACGTCGGATTCTGCTCAACAGTAAAGGTTGTCCGCAGAGTTCCATGAGACGGCAATTAAGATTACGAGCATGATGTGGAAGAACTCACGCTAATTTAGCAAGCGAGTGCAATATTTGTTCTACACGGATGACTTTGATATCCGTACTTTCAGGTCAAAGTTATCGGTTTTCCGCCAGCGGATGAATCAAAAATCAAACGAAATAGTAGTTGAAAGTTAGATTAGTCTAGTGACATTGGAAAAAACCAAGGTCGATTAGTTAGTACGAAAGGATCTTCTATTATTGTGGCCCGGCTGGGACTCCCAGACCGGGCTTTTTTGTTTCGACGCAATACAAAGAGCCGGGTTTATCCTGCCTCAGCGGCCGTGATGTCCGTAACTTTCACCTCGAAGTTGAGAGTCTGTCCCGCCAAGGGATGATTGAAATCGACGACGATGGTTTTGTCTTTGACTTCGTGGACGCGCATGGCGATCGTTTCCCCCTGAGGGGCTTTCGTTGCCAGCATCGTTCCTACCTTTTGCACCTCAAGCGGGAGCTTGTCTTGGGAATTTCCTGAAAGGCGTTTGGATCAGCGCGATAACCGTCTTCAGGCTTGACGACTATTTTTTTTGATCGCCGATCCTTCAGTCCGGTCAGCTCCTTTTCAAGACCGGGAACAGGCTCCTTGCCCACGCTCGAATCGATGACCTTGCCGGTTTTATCCCCGAAAGTGTATTCGATGGAAACAAGCGAGCCTTCTTGAATGACTGAGCCCGGCTTCAACGTGATCGCCTGGGTCGCTTGGCTGCCGCCCGTATCGGACAGGCTGGTAAGAATAAAATAACGCGGCCGTGACCGCGCCGCTCATGACCGGGAGAGCGAAAAGTTTTTTCATGGAATCCTCACGAATGAAAAGCGGGTTTCGCGTGAAGATGTAATGAGGTTCACGTGAATACAACTGAACATCCGGAAATATCCTGCGGATAATCGCTGCCATTCCAGGACGTCATTGGGGCCGAGTTGGCGTTAGACAACGAGAGCCGGAATTCAAAATAGAAAATGGAATCTCGATTCCCGTTCAATGTTTTTAACGGCGGCGCGGGCGGCTATGAGCAAACCCATGAGAGATACCGAAACTGTCTGCAGAGAGAGAATTCAACTTTGTCGCAGTCGTCGCGACCGACTGAGGATTATGTGGCGGGACTTTATTCGGTCAGCTCACAGGAACCGCAATTCGGTTGCGCACTCGCTGGACTCCGGCAACGCTGCGAGCGGCTCGTTCCGCGGCATCTCTCTGTCGCTCAGTGGCCACTCGGCCTTCAAGGTAGGCGGTGCCGTTGATCACCGAAACGTCGACGCCCATGATGGCGCGATTTTCAAGCGCTTTGTAAACTTGTGCTTCTAAGAGTTTCCTTTGCGCATCGGCGTTTTCCGCGACCGGCGCTTGACGACTGTTACCAGCGGACATTGGAGCTTTTTTCGGCGCAGGCTTTGGATCACTCGTCGGGGGTTTTTCTGCCGGGGATTTTTCTGCGGCTTTTTCGGTTAAGACGGGAGCTTTTTCTGTCAAAGCGGAAGACAGAGGTTCGACGGGTTTTTCCGTAGCAGGAAGCGAAGTCTCGCTGCTATCGTCGATATTAGGCCGTGGAAGCGGATTTTCGCTGCTCGGCGACGGCGCGGGTAGCGGGTTTTGCTTCTCTATGAGCGGCGCGTCGGCGTCGGACCCAAGTCGGGGTGGCGCGCCGACGGTGGCGGCGTTTTGCTTGCCAACCCAGAGGGCTAACTGATTTTTTCCTACCTCACTTTGCAGCCATGCGGCGCTGCCGCCAAGGAGAATCAGAAACAAGAGAACTCGAATCACCTTTCGATTTCGATCCACCGGCCAAAGCCACCGCCTTCGCTCCTCGGAGGTGTAATTCAGAAATGTTTGACCCACGACTTCCGTCGTATCGCCCTCGGTGGGTTGGAAGCGGAAAGATTCTTCACGTTCGTTCGGCATTTCAAAATTCGGCTCGGCTGTCTCTCTGGCCCGCAATCGAGGCTCAGAAAGGCCGAGGTCCCGCGCGGCGCGCGCAATCGTCTCGGGACTAACTTTGCTGACCGGGGATTCTTCAGTAATCTGCAGCGTACGATCGCACAGCACATTTACTAGCTGGGGATTGCCGCCAGTATAGCCGGCGATTTGATTGATCGCGACGCGATCGAATACCTGTGCCGGGAGTCGAGCGGTTCGAAGCCGATTCTCGATGTAGCCGGTGATGTCGTTGTCGCTCAGCGGCTGAAGTTGACACACGAGGTCGGAGCGAGGTTTGAGTGCGCGCAGCCGCGGCTGCTCGAGTCTTTCCTTCAGCTCGGATCGTCCCGCCAGGACAATCTGCAATAAATTCTCATCACGATCTGCTGGCGTAGCGGCGAAGAAATTATGCAGCACGTATTCAAGTGTTTCATCGCGAAGGCGTTGCGCATTATCGATGATTAAAGAAACGATGTGGCCGCGCTGCAATTCGGCACGCAAAATCGTCTTACAGCGTTGAATCATCGACAGTTCATTGCGCGTGTTACCAACGACTTCCAGATTTCCCAGAACGAGTCGAAGCAGATCCGTAAAATTCACGTCGGGATCAGATTCAAAGATGCAAGTAACGTTGCTATCCAGCTCACGCGAGAGTTGGCGGAGCAGGGTGGTCTTGCCGGTACCTGCATCGCCGATGAGCAGGACAAGACCTTTG
>DASXSW010000373.1:0-3467 GCA_036505755.1 Binatia bacterium
TGTTTTAATGGGGGGTCAGGTCAGGTCTCGCCTGGATTCCCGATAGAAGCATTCGGGAATGACGGATGTTAAGAGGTCTGAAATAGTTCTCTACGCAGCAAGCTGGGCAATGAGACCCGCCGTGATTCAAATCCCGTAAAACGCTTTCGGGTTATCGTAAAGAATTTTTTGCACCGCAGACTGCGGGATATCGCCCTTGGCCGCGCGTGCTTGCAGTTCCTTGCGGAACTCCAGCTCCATCGACGGGTCGCGATGCGTGTAATCGGACCCGACCATCAAATTATCTTCGCCGACGCACTTTATAATATACGTAAGATCCTCGTCGACCTGGCAGGTGATATAGACGCGATTTTCCTGAAATACATTTTTCCCCAGGTTAAGCAACGGAACGCCGAGCACGCTCGTGCTCTCCCGCCCCTGCTGGCGCAACTGTTGCCGGCGCAGATCATAGGCGACAAACGGCGCCCACATGGAACCGGCTTCGATGCAGCCGATGCGCAGCTTGGGAAATTTCGTCGGGATCTTATGCAGGATCAGTCCGATGATGCCGTTGATCGCCGCTGCCTTCGTGCGCATGAATTGGCCGTGGGAAAATTCGCGCGCCGGCGAGAAATCCGGCACGCCCGAGCCGGTGTGAATGCAGATCGGCAAATCGAGCTTCTCCGCTTCCGCGTACAGTGGCTCGAAGTACGGATCGGCCGGATACTTACCCGCTTCGCGGTCGCCCTTCTTCAAGACGCCGCAGGCGCCATGCTCTTTTGACCAGCGGATTTCCGCTAAAGCTTCGTCCATTTTCTGCAGTGGCGGCATGCAAACCCAGCGTAGTCGTCCGCCCGATTGACTGCAGCGGTCGCCCAACCAACGGTTATAGCTATGGCGCATCGCCGCATTGAGCTCCGGTTTTTCCGTCGCCTCCATCAAAAAAAGCGTGGGATAAATCACTTGGGTATCGGTGCCCAGCTCATCCATGTGCTTGAGCCGCGCCTTGACATCGAGCAGCTCGCGCGTCTCTACGGTGGTGCCCGAGTCTTTGTCGCTACGAATGAAGCGAATCTGCCGCTTGCCGTCGATCACCCAGTAGCGCGCCGGCGGCAGCTTCGGATCCGGGTTCGAAGGAAAAGCGGTTGTCGGCTTGAATTGCAGATCCGCTTCTTGCATGTACTCCCATGTGTCATCGGTTTCATCGATATGAGTATCGGCATCGATAATTCCCACGGTCGTTCTCTCCTCAATATAAAATGGTACTTAATTACTTAGTATGCTTGCGGGCTTTTTGAAAGACCCGACAACTCGCTCGCTCGGATCTCTGCGGGCTCGATGGCGCCAATCGATCCGCTTGACGCAGGCGATCGGTCCTCGATAGATTTCGTAAGAGCGTATCGAGGAGATCTTTATGATGGGAATTATCGATGCCGACACGCATATCGCAGAGTCGGAGAGTATGTGGAAGCTGTTTGACAAAGACTTGTATCAGCGCCGGCCTGTCCTGCTTGCCGCTCCGGACGACACCCTTTATCGGGATTTTAATGTTCTGTGGCTTATCGACGGAAATATTTTTCCAAAAGCCAGCGGCAAAGGCGGTTTTCGCATCATCACGCCGACCGCGTCGAAACGCGAAGCCGGAAGAACCGACATCAGCCTTGGTTGCCGTGAAATTACCGACGTCGAAGCGCGCTTGGCCGACATGGACAACGCTGGGGTCGCCGTGCAGGTGATTTACCCGACGCTGTTTCTAATTCATATTACCGACGACGTCGACTTGGAGATCGCGCTATGCGGCGCCTACAACAAGTACCTAGCGCAGGTGTTCGGCAAATCGCGCGCGCGGCTTCGTTGGGTCGCCGTGCTACCGTTGCACAGCGTGGACCAATCCATCAAACAGATGCACGAGGCCAAACTAAACGGCGCCGTTGGGATATTTTTCAGCGGCATCGTTGGTGCGCTCACTTTGAACAATCCTCACTTTTATCCGATCTATGCGGAAGCCGAAAAGCTCGGCCTGCCGATCTGCGTCCACACCGGACAAAGCTGCCGCCATCTACTGGAATTCTTCGATCTCGAATTGAATGGAACGTTCGCAGCCTCGCACCTGCCGCCGATTATCGGTTTTCGCGATCTCGTGGCCAGTGCGATTCCAGAAAAGTTTCCGAGTTTGAAATTCGGTTTTCTCGAAGTCTCCGCGAGTTGGGTGCCGTTCTTATACCATCACTTAAAGCGCTCGGCGCGCCCGCGCCCGTCCTTTCCCAACGCGCGCTGGAAACATGCGTCTTGCAAAGATCTGTTCCGCGACTATCGCATCTACATCGCCTGTGAAGCGGACGAAGACATCCCGTACCTGGCGGGATACATCGGCGAGGATCATCTGATGATCGGCTCCGACTACGGTCACAATGATCCCGCGGAAGAAAAAGCGCTGGTCGAAACGATGAAAGCGCGAGAGGATCTATCGGCCGCTTTGGTAGATAAAATTCTGGTGCAAAATCCTAAGCACTTCTATTCAATATAGCATCGATCGCGAGCCTTCATGGCTTCGATCAGTGTTCTGGATCCGAAGTTCGTTTAACAAGTCCAACCGATGGCAGCAGCTGAAGTCTAACTCAAATCCCCCTTGTCCCCCCTTTTTTCCAAAGGGGGAATCTCCTCCGGGCAATTCTCACCCCTCTTTGTTAAAAGGGGCAAGGGGAGATTTTTCGGACAGAATGACGCCACACTAGTCACTGCCCTGCAACGGCTTACCGGAGAGCTCCGTCAGCGTCGCCGTTGGCGTAACGTATTCAAGGTCGGTCGACACCTCGATCAGCGCCGATCTGTTGGCGCTCATTGCCTGCTTGAGAGCCGGCAAGAATTCTTCGTCGCGATTCACTTTCAAGCCCAACGCGCCGTACGCCGAACCGAGTCCGGCGAAATCGGGATTTATCAAGTCGTTCCCGGAGGGGCGTCCGGGGTATTGCGCTTCCTGGTGCATACGGATCGAGTTGTACCCTTCGTTGTTGTAAACGATGGTGATGATGTTGGCGCCAAACTGTTTCGCCGTCGCCATTTCCTGACCCGTCATAAGGAATCCGCCGTCGCCGGCGTGCGCTACAACCAGTCGCCCCGGATGTGCGAGCTTCGCCGCCACTGCTGATGGGACGCCGGGCCCCATGCATCCCAGACTCGGTGAGATATAGGAGTCTGCGTAATCAAATTCCAAATAGCGCTGGAGCCACTGGCCGAAACTGCCCGCGTCCGTCGTCGTAATCGAGTCCCGCGGCAACGCCGCCTTGAGATCCGCCATCACACGCTCCATCGACACGCGTCTCGTCGGACGCTCGGATGGAGTAGCATAGCGTTTTTGCGCGGCATGATGCTCCGCGATCCAACCCGCGCGGCTCTCGTTCGGTCTCGGACCTTGAAATTTGAGCGCGGCAGCTAACGCTGTTTTTGCGTCGGCAACGATGCCGACGTCGGGACGCAAGTTCTGGCCG
>DASXSW010000374.1:0-4220 GCA_036505755.1 Binatia bacterium
TTTGCAAACCCCTATCGACGATCTCTATATTCTGCTGGAACACGGCACGCCCAAATCCGCCCGTGTCTTTCCCGGTGGTCACATGGGCCAGACGCCGCAAACACTGCCGACAATTGTGAATTGGTTGAAAAACGAATTGTCTTAACGCCGCTGGCAGAGCGTCAAGTCATCAGGCAACCGTGATTGGCTGATTGACGGAATAGACAAAGACAACAGAGGCTCAATTGGAGCCTATTCGTCCGAATTAATCTGAGCAGGTTACAGCTCGCGCCCCATATAGCCGAAACACTTCACTACGTAAATGTGATTGAGAATCCTTCCGCTCTTCAAAACAGGGATGCGTTTTACATTTTCATCTACCCGAGCAAAGTACTTCCGCAGCGGTTTGAGATCGGGGCGATTGATGTCGACGGCGAGCGCGTCGAAAGCGACGAGATCGGTCTTTGGCGGCCAGTATTCGAAGGCCAACGCGCGTTTCCCTACCAGGTTGCGAGAGAAAACCTCACGGCCGTCGCCGGCGTAGAACGAGAGCGCGGCAGCCACGTAGTGACTATCCAACCCAAGAAGGAGAACTTTTCTGCCGCTGGCGATTTCAAATGCCTGCGCCTCCTGACCAACAACTTTTCCCAACTCCTTCCAACCGGTGGTAAAGCGAAACACCCTAACGCCGGGGATCGCGGTTAAGTGGTAGCCGGCGACGAGATACATGACCGGCAACGCGTAAAGACAGGCGGCCAATGAATATTTGGCGACGACCTTCATTCGGGCGCCGCTGTTAAAACGGAGATGCCGGTAGCAGGGGTAGGCAGCGACGAGAAGCGATAGGTAGCCGGGCAGCGTCCAGTTGGCCTTGATGCGAGAATGAACGCTGACAACCAGCAGGAAAGCGAGAAACGGTAGCGAGAAAAGAAAACAGAAGTGCCATTTGATGCGCCGGTCGATCAAGCCCAGTGAGAAGGGAAACACTGAGATCATGAGCAAGCCTGCCAAGAGAGCGGAAAGCTCACGACGATCTGGGTAAGCAAAAATTCTCCGAGGCTTTCCAACGGCTGGTCATCCGGCCGGTTCAAGCGTTCGTTGAGTTGGAAGCCGAACGACGCCCAGTCGTGCTCGACGTTCCAAAGAATCACTGGAACTAACAGCAGCGCGGCAATGAGCAGCGCCAGATAGGGCTCTTTGCTCACGAGCCACCGGCGATAAGGACGGTGCCAAAGCAACAATAGCAAGGTAGAAGGGACCAAAAAGACCGCCGTGTATTTGGAAAGCATGCAAAGCCCCAGTGCGGCCCCGGCTTTGTACCAAGCCCATTTTTGCTCCTCGCGCACGGCAAGCGAAACCAGATAGAGCGTCAGCAACCAGAAGAAGTTCAGCGGTACGTCTGGCGTGATGAGCACGCCATAAACAAAATAAGCCGGCGCCAACTGAAAGAGCAGAGCGGCCCACAGCCCGGTTCTCCGGCCAAACCATAACTTGCCTAAAGCGTACAGGAGCCAAGTTGAAAGTAGCGTTAGCAAAAAGCCGCCGATACTAACTCCCAACTCGGTCTTGCCGAGGAGCAACTGACCGGCGCTAATCACCCACGCGACCATCGGCGGATGATCGTAATAACTCAGCGCCGGATGCTTGGCGTAATTCCAATAATAGGCTTCCTGCGGCGAAAGGTCTATTACAAGAGCGTAAAAAAAGCGCAGACAGAAAAATAGGATGGTCGACTGAAGGAGATGCTTATCCGACATGCGAACCGTCTCTTACGCACCCACTCGTAGATGACGGACGCGATCCTCGCCCTTTGTAAGAACCTGCGTCTTTAACCTCGTCTCATAGATTTCGCAGACTTTGTCGAAGACGGCATCGACTTGGATGTGCTGCATGCACAAATTATTCTGACAAGATGACAGTTTCTGGTTCAACGCGCTGATGCAAGGACTGCAAGCGAGACCTTCCCAGAACACATGATTTCGGGGTGAACGCGATTGGAAAAGTCGCGGTGTCTCCGGGCCGAAAAGAGTCACCACGTCAATCGGCGTGAGTGTGGCAAAATGGGCCGGGCCGCTGTCGTTCGTAACCAGCACTTCTGCAAGGCCCAAGATCACCAGAAGTTGCCGCAGCGTGGTAGCGCCGGCCAAGCTAAAACAGCGCTCCGAACCTATCTGATTTACCAAGGATGCTGCCGCTGTCGCTTCTGACGGCGCCCCTGTCAGCGCCACGTATGACTCGGGGTAACGCGCCGTAAGCCGCCGCGCCAGATCGACGTACCGTTCTACCGGCCAGCGCCGAAGCGGCAGCAAGTCGCTGCAATTCGGATTAAGCAACATAAGAGGCAGCGGCGTTTCGGTCCGCGCCGCCCTGCAAAGTATTTCCTTGCCAGCCAGTACTTCGGAGTCGCTCGGCGTGAAGGTTGGCGCCGGATCGTCGGCCGCAACCGGCTTCATATCAAAAGGAGTCAAATCGCCCGGAGATAATGCAAGCGCTTCGACCATCATGCGAAAAGTCTGCGAGATATGGAGATAAGGATTGTAGCGCAGGCGGTGGGTCATGAGGTCGCCTCGATATGGTCCCTCACCTCCCTTACCATGTAAACCAACTCGATAATCGCTTCCGGTCAGGAAACTGATTGCGGCTGACGAACGCGCGAAAAACTCCAGGTCAACGACCGCGTTGACTCCCTTTTTGGACAACTTCGCAATGGCCCGGACGGTATCGCCCGCGGCTGCAAATAAATTATCGTGACGGATGGTGATCACGTTCTCCGGTGGAATGAATCCCAGAAGGTCGAGAATGAATCGGTTCTCTTCGAATACCAAGAAATAGACATTGTCCCGACCGACCAGCTCGATGGCGCGGCGAATCGCCGAGCACGCTAGGACAGTGGACCCCTGCTCGACTAATTTAACAAACAAGATCGCTCGTACCGGCGGCGCGGGCTTCTGCCTTTGGAAGTCCGTCAAGCGCCGGACGCCCGTCAAGACAAGACAGAGAGGAACCCCGATCCACTGATCGAGCCAGCGCATGGCTCTAACGCTTGTCATAAACTGGCTAAACCTTATCCCTAGCCTCCGGATACCACAAAAAGCTTGGCTGGAGAAGTGGATGTTGGACTCTTCCTATTTTTTATTGGCAAATGGCTTTACCGTCGCGTAATCTTTTTTCGCGGCCTTTGTAATGCGCTTTTTTTAAAACTATGTCTATTAACCGTCGTTGCGCTGCCGCTTGCTGCGGCTGGAATCATTTATCTGGCCGTCGATAGCGCGCCGAGATCAATCGCGCCGCCGAGATCACGCCGGCGAATATCGAGCACGCCAAACGCATTCTCGAACAAAACGATCCCCGACAGCTTAAATCTGGCGCGTCGCACAATCTGGGTGAGTGCCAGCGACCTCGATCTTGCTGCCAATTATTTATCACGTCAGTACGCGGCGGGGGAGCGACGGAAGATTGCCGGAGTTTATGCCCGCGAAAGAATTCATCCGGCGCTTTGGCGGCGTCGATACGCCGAAATACAAGCAAATGATGGCTCAGATCGAGCGCCGTTTCGCCACTTGCCGCTCTACCACTGAAGAGATATCAGTTTAGGGACCGCGCAATGAACGATTTGAACTGTTTGAACGGCTTGAACGATTTGAACGGCCTTATGATTATTTCTGAAACTGTTCCCTCGGAAAATTCGCCGTCGCCATCACGCCGCCGTCGACGACCAGCGGATGGCCATAAATAAATTCAGAATCGTCGCTGACTAAGAACAAGGCGGCCTTCGCTTGATCGTCTGCCGTTCCCAAACGTCCGGCGAGATTTTGAAACGTCCGGCTGCTGGCAACGTCATCGTCGTAACCCACCGGCGAGCCGGACCGATTCGGCACGACGCAGTTGACGCGAATCTTGTAAGGAGCAAGCTGCACCGCCATAGCGCGCGTCATGTTGATCACTCCTGCTTTGGCCGCCGCGTAGGCGATGCCGTCATGACGCCCGATCATTCCGGACGTCGAACCGAAATTGACGATTTTTCCACCCCGTTTCTGTTGCATCATTTGCTCAGCGACGTACTTGGTCACCAGGTAGGGACCCTTCAGACTGACCGCGATCACCTTGTCGAATTCCTCTTCGGTGCTGTCAAAAAGATTAGCGTGATCCGTTAACGCGGCGTTATTAACGAGAATATCGATACCGCCGAACTTGGCGGCGACTTTTTTAACCATCTCCTTCACGTCGGCAGATTTTGCGAC
>DASXSW010000375.1:0-4382 GCA_036505755.1 Binatia bacterium
TTTTTGCGAATGGCGAGAGAGATGTCGTAGAGCGCGACGAGTCCGGGCTTGCGTGGATCGTTCTGCTCAAAGAAAATCTTGGAGAGACGCCGCACCTCCAGCATTCATCGGCCCCAACTGAGGTCAAAAAGATCTTAGCGCCAACGCTCTATTTCCGGCCCAATTCTTTGATCGCGCGATCGACGAAGCGACGGTCAAAGAACTGATTGTACGGCATCGGCGTCTCGAGGTAGCCGACCTTTTTCAGAAACTCGACCGTGAAGTTGTACGACGCTTCGGTAATATCGCCGTTGACGCCCCACAAGCGCGGGTCGGCGAGATCGTAGGTTTTATTTAATATTTCCACAGGTTCGTCAGGTAGGATTTTTCTTGCGACCTCGATGGTGCCGGCCTTGTTCGCCGCGATCCAGCGGTTGGACTCGATGATCGCCTTGGCAAGCTTATAAAGCGTGTCCGCATTCTTTTGGATGTAATCGTCCTTGGCCATGCCGAACTCGTAAGGAATCTCGGGAACCAGCTTGGGCACATTGACGAGATCGATGATCTCAGGATAGGCGCCGAGCTTGGCCACTTCGGTATTGGTCACCACGGTGGTGTCGACCTTGCCGGCAATCATAGCTTTGAAGCGATCCGCCGGCGAGCCCACGGCGACATACTTGAACTTCTCCGGATCCAGGCCACTGCGTTCGATCACGATGCGCGGGATATGATAGGAGATCGCGCCGATACCCGAGACCGCCACGCTTTTGCCCACCAGCGCTTGCAACGTCGTTCCAGCCTCCCGCCGCGCGATCAGATGGTAGGGCGTGATCGGATTGGTCACCACCCACAGCTTGATGGGAACTTTCTTCGCCGCGCCGACGATGCCTTCCGTGGCGCCCATGTTGATCGACATATCGATGTCGCCCGAGAGCAGCGCCTTTACGTGCGTATTGTCGCCGCGGAATTCGACGACTTCGACGTCGAGTCCGTATTTCTTGAAGAAGCCCTTTTCGACGGCGACGTACGGCGTAATCGACTCCAGCGAAGGCGGGCTTAACGAAGAGCCCATTTTAATTTTCACGCTTTGCGCGTCGCCCAATGAGGGCAAAACCAATAGGCTGGCCACACCGGTCAATGCCGATTTCCAATTCATGCTCGATCTCCTGCCAAGGTTCTTTGTTTGAAGAAACTGAGATTGCCACGCATAGCACGCCAAAACAACTTCCACACGACGATGTCCCAGGTGGTGGTTCAGTCAGTTAAAGATCTCTCACGGAGTCTACCCTGAGTTTGTACCGAAGGGTGCGAGATGACAGATGCGGTTACTTTGCTGTCATTCCGAGCGCCAGACTGTGTCAAAACCCCGTTCATGGTTCGACTGGGCTCACCACGAACGGAAGTGAGGAATACAGAAATCAAATACTTAGCCGTTCGCCCTGAGCTATGTCGAAGGGCTCCTTTCGAGTTTTCACACAGTCTGGCGCCAGCGAGGAATCTTTCTCTGCGGTACAATTCGTGGCGAACTCTAACTGAACCATTACTCGGTTCCACGACCGGATCGCTCCGTTCGGTTAACGGGTGAAATCCGCCGCGCAGCGTCGCTCAATGCTTCACGACAACAGCAATTCCAAATCCTCACGGGTGAGACTCCGCAGCAGACTATTATCGGCGGTGATGATCGCGTCCGCCAAGTCGCGCTTGGATTGCTGCAATTCCAAGACCTTTTCCTCCACCGTGTCGCGGGCGATGAGACGGTAGGCAAAAACTGGACGCGTCTGGCCGATGCGATGAGCGCGATCGATCGCTTGCGTTTCCACGGCAGGATTCCACCAAGGATCTAGCAAATAGACATACTCCGCAGCGTGGAGATTCAATCCCAGCCCGCCGGCTTTCAAGCTGATCAGAAACAACTTCACATTCGCATCGGTCTGAAACTGCTCCACCCGTGCTTGGCGGTCGCGCGTACGGCCGTCTAGATAAGCATAGGAAATTTTCGCGGCGTCGAGACGGTCACGCAAGATCGCCAGCAGGCTGGTAAATTGCGAGAAGACCAACACTTTGTGATTTTCTTCGAGCACCTGGTCCAACTGTGCCAGGAGCGTATCGATCTTGGCGCTCGACTCTGACGTTTTGCCTTTGTCGATCAGGCCGGGATGACAGGCCGCTTGGCGCAAGCGCAGCAGCGCCTCGAGCACTTGAAATTTGAATTGACCTGACCCTGCGTCCGCTCCATTCTTCAACAACCGTGCTCGGTAGTAATCGCGCAATTCGTGGTAGAGTTTCTTATCTTTCGCATCGAGATCGCAGTAAATGGTCTGCTCCGTCTTGGCGGGCAATTCTCTGGCGACCTGGGCTTTGGTCCGGCGTAAAATGAACGGCCGTAGCGCGCGCGCCAGGATTTCGCGAGTCTTGGCGTCCGGATTTCGGCCCGCGCCGCCGAAAATAGATGCACTGCCGAGCATGCCCGGATTGAGAAACTCGAACAGGCTCCATAGCTCGCCAAGATGATTCTCGATAGGCGTGCCGCTCAGGGCCAAGCGGTGATCGGCGTTGATCAGCCGCGCAGCCTTTGCCGAAAGCGTGCCGGGGTTTTTAATGGCCTGCGCTTCGTCGAGAATACAATAGTCGAAATGCACATTCTTGAAATGAATCGCGTCTCGCGTGAGCGTGCCGTAGGTCGTGATCACGAGATCATACTCTCCAAAGTGGTCGCTCGGTTTATGACGAGCGGCTCCCGTGTGGTCGAGGACACTCAGTTGAGGTGCAAAGCGCGCCGCTTCTTCCTTCCAGTGAAATACCAGGGAGCGTGGCACGACTACGAGTGACTGGCGCGGCGATGAACCGCGGGCACTTTCCCGTTCGGAGCGGCGCGATTCCAGTAGCGCGAGAACCTGAATCGTCTTACCGAGCCCCATGTCATCGGCGAGGCAACCACCAAAGCCAAACTGCTGGAGAAATTTGAGCCAGCCCAATCCGTCCTGTTGGTAGCTGCGCAGCTCGCCGCAAAATGTCTGTGGCGGATCGGCGGCATTCACACCGGCGAAACCGTGTATTTGGTTGCGCACCCGATCGAACAAGGCATCGGTGCTTATCTCTGACTCCGATGCCAGCAACGCATCGAGCAGACCGACTTGTGGTCGCGTGAAGCGCAGCTGCTGACCATTGACGCTGCCCAGATCAGCCAGAAGACGATATTTGGCGAGCCACTCTTCGGGAATGATACCCACCGTGCCGTCGTCCAAACGGACCGTCTGTTCGCCATGTTTGATCGCCCGCAACAACTTGGGCAGCGATACACTCACGTCGCCAAATTGTGCAGCGCCTTCAAGGTCGAACCAATCGACGCCGGAGCTGATCTCCAGACGCATGGTTGCTGCGATGCGATAGCGTTTGCCATCCGCCTCGACGCGCCAGCCCTCTTGCGTCAGCGTCCGCACCACTTTGGCGACGCGCTCAGCCGGCAACTCCATCTGAGCGTCGCGCATCCAAAAGCCGGCGCGGAAACCGAGTTGCGCGAGACGCGTTTGGGCGGCGGCTTCAGTCTCCATGTCGCGCTGGATCACCCGGCGGCGCGATTTTTGATAGACGCTTCGACCCAGTCGGTTACCGGCGATCATGTTGCCGTCATAATCAAAGGACAACTCGGCGGCGACATAGTTCCGACGCCACGTGTCGTGGTGTCCTGGCTTGATAACCAGGCTAGGCGTCGGATGAGCGATTACCCATTCGAATTTCAATTCCTCCGGCAGATCGAGGCGGGGTTGGGTCGGCAGCCGCAACAATTCATCCATGAACTCGTCCGCTTCCGCCTTAGCGATGAACAGCTTCTCCTGCGCGCGCAGAACGGAGATCCAGCCAAAGGCGCCGGAGTCGTTCAAGCGGGCGATACGCCCGTCATGAAATACCAGGCCACCGCCGATTAGAAGGTCGGCCTGCGACAGCGACAGCTCGGATTCCTTGCGAGTGAGAACGCCTCCGACACTGTATCCTTTGCGGTCATCGGACGGCGTGACGCGCAGCAAAAGATCCCACGGATCGCCATCGTCCCATTGCAGCGGCACATGGTTTTCACCAATGAGGGATCGTTGCAGAGAGCAACGACCCGTAGAACACATGAGCGGCAGGACCAGCTCCCACAGAGCTGGTGAAAGCGTAAAGCGATTTCCAACAGAACCCTGGGAGTACGAAGAGGAGCCATAGTCGAATTCATTGTGCGCTCCGAGAAGAGTCGCCAGAATCCGCCGGTCTATGGTATCGGTAAGTTGGAGAATGTCGTGCGTGTAGAATTTTTTGTATTTGACCTTGCCCCAGTTGCCGTCCAGCTTGCGCTCGCGCTGAGCGATTTGAATCACGAGCTGCCCCGTGGCGAGCGTGGCATGGGCATCGACGAGATAAGTCAA
>DASXSW010000376.1:0-4129 GCA_036505755.1 Binatia bacterium
CATGCCTTCGGTTGCCTGAGTGTTGCAGGCGATCTGAAGCTTGGGCATCTTCTCGATTTCGATGAGACACATGCGACAATTGCCGGCAATCGTGAGCTTCGGATGATAACAGTAGTAGGGGATAACGATCCCCACGTCGGCCGCCGCTTGGATGACGGTCTTGCCCTTCGTCGTGACGACCTCGCGACCGTCAATAATGATGTTTACCGGGTCCATAATTGAAGATTGGAGTAATGGAATGTTGGAGTGTTGGACTATTGTTCCCCGCCCATCACTCCATTACTCCAGGACTCCATCACTCCACTCTCACCGTGCAGCGCTTTTCCGCAATGTGCGCTTCAAACTCGTCGCGGTATTTCTTGATAAACGCCGCCGCCGGCATGGCCGCCGCATCGCCGAACGGACAAATCGTATTCCCCATGATATTGCCACTGACGTTGAGAATCAGATCGAGATCGCCCTTCTCGCCCGCGCCGTGCTCGATGCGGCGAAAAATCTTTTCCATCCAGTGACAGCCTTCGCGGCAAGGGCTGCATTGGCCGCAGGACTCGTGGGCGAAAAACCGAGCGAGGTTCCACGCGGCGTCGACCATACACGTGGAATCGTCCATGACGATCACTCCGCCGGAGCCGAGCAGGCTTCCCGCCGCCTGGACGGACTCGTAATCGAGATTCACCTTTTCGATCTCTTCAGGGCGCAACACCGGCATCGACCCGCCACCCGGAATAACACCCTTGAGTTTTCTGCCGTTGGCAACTCCGCCGCAGTCTTCATCGAGAAACTTTTTGAATGGATAGCCCATTTCCACTTCGTAAACACCGGGCTTAGCAATATGACCACTGACGCTGAAAAGTTTAGTCCCCTTGCTCTTCTCCGTGCCCATGGCCGCATAAGCCGCCGCCCCATGTTCGATAATCCAGGGCAGCGCTGCCAGTGTCTCAACATTGTTGACCACCGTCGGACAGCCGAACAGCCCATGGGTCGCCGGAAAAGGCGGCTTGACCTTTGGCCAACCTCTGCCGCCTTCCAGAGACGACAGCAGCGCTGTTTCTTCGCCGCAGATATAGGCGCCCGCGCCTCTGTGAACGATCACGTCCAAGTCGTATCCGGAGCCGAAAATATTCTTGCCGATATAACCGGCTCGAATGGCTTCATCAACGGCTTGTTCGAGCCTGCTGGCACCGAAAGCGAGCTCACCGCGAACATAGATAAAGGCGGTGTGTGATTGAATCGCGTAGGCCGCGATGAGCGTCCCTTCGACGGTGGCGTGCGGATCTTTCTCAATGAGCAAACGATCTTTGAACGTGCCGGGCTCGCTCTCGTCCGCATTACAAACGAGGTATTTCGGCTTCGGGCTGTCTTTAGGAACAAAGCTCCACTTCATGCCGGTAGGAAAGCCGGCGCCGCCCCGGCCGCGCAGGCCCGAAGCTTTGACTTCGTTGATCAGCTGCTCCGGTGTCATGCTCTCGACGATCTTGCGCCACGAACCATAGCCGCCGAGCGATTTGTAGACCGTCAGCGTATGGGAATCCGACACGTCGATATTGCGCAGCGAAATCTTTTCCATGATGTCCGTGAGAAAATCGCCTATTTCAGCGATTCGAGGATCTCCGTCACCTTAGTTTCCGTGAGGCTCTCGTAGTAGTCGTCATTGATCTGCATCATCGGCGCCGTGCCGCAGGAGGCCAAGCATTCGACCTCCGACAGGGTGAACCTCCTGTCCGCGGTTGTTTGCCCTAGCTCAATCCCGAGCTTTTGCTTAAGAAAGCCGGTGATTTTCTCCGCGCCGCGAAGCGCGCAGGGCAAGGTCCGGCATACTTGAATATGGTGGCGGCCGATGGGCTTCATGTTGAGCATGGTATAAAAACTCACCACCCCGTGAACCCGAGCCGGCGGCTGGTCCAAGATTTTGGCAACGTATGCAATCGCTTCTTCTCCCAGATACCCGAACTCCTGCTGGGCGAGGTAGAGCACCGGCAACATCGCCGCCTCTTTCTTGGGATAGCGATTCACCGTCTCCTCGAACTTCTTTAGCGTGTCTGGCGAAAACTCTACAGCCATAATGCTTGTAGTCGAGGATAGAGGATCGAGGATGGAAGATCGCAAGAATATCCTTTTTCACGCAATCCTCGATCCTCCATTCTCCATCTTCGACCTTTGCCCTTCAGCGATCGCACTCCCCGCCGATCATGTTGATCATGCCGAAGGTCGGGACGATGTCGGCGACCATGTACCCTTTGATCATCTCATGAAAGGCGCCCATGGCGATAAAACATGGCGGACGCACTCTGATGCGATAGGGTCTGCCGCCGCCGTCACTGACGAGATAAAAGCCTAACTCTCCGTTGCCGCCTTCCACGGCAAGGTAAGTTTCACCGGCCGGCACATGAATGCCTTCCATGATAATTTTGAAATGATGCATCAGCCCTTCGATGCTGTTATAAACCTTTTCCTTTTCCGGCAGCACAAAACGCGGATCATCGATCCAAACCGGTCCTACGGGCAGTTTCTCCAATGCCTGCTCAACGATCCTCATGCTCTGCTCGATTTCCTGCATACGACAGACAAAGCGGTCGTAATTGTCTCCCTTGCTCCCCAAAGGAACTTCGAAATCCATTTGATCGTAAACGAGATAGGGGAAGGCCTTGCGCACGTCGTAATTGACGCCCGTTGCCCGCAGAATCGGACCTGTGAGGCTGTAGTTGAGCGCGGTCTCCTGAGAAATGATTCCGACGTTGGACATTCGGTCGATAAATATGCGGTTGCGTGAAAGCAAATGATCGCAGTCGGTCAGCAGCTGGCGAATGGTTTTGAACGTCTGATTCACTTGTTGGGCAAAATCGTGGGGCAGATCGTGTTTGAGGCCGCCGATACGGACATAGGTGACGGTCAGCCGCGCGCCGGTGAGATTCTCCATAATCCTCATGATCAATTCGCGCGCTTCGATCATGTAGAAGCCGACCGTGATCGCGCCGAGCTCGGAGCAGGACATGCCGCAGCAGGTGAGGTGATCGAAAATCCGCGACAACTCGCTAACGATGACGCGAATGTGCTGACAACGCGGCGGCGTTTCTACACCGATAAGTTTTTCCACAGCCAGCGCATAGCCGACATTGTTGATCAGCGGCGAAGCGTAGTTGAGCCGGTCAGTGTAGGGAATGACCTGTGTCCAGGTTGCTTGCTCGCAGCTCTTGTCGAAGCCGCGATGGAGATAACCGACCTCGACGTCGCAATCGAGCACCTTTTCGCCGTCGAGCTTCAGATTGAATTTGATCGTGCCATGGGTCGCCGGATGGGACGGTCCCATCTGTAACTCCATAGTCTCCAATGGGAGATCTTGGTTTTCCGCTTTCATCGCGTTGCCGTAACTGCGGGCCTAAATTTTGCTGCCCAGGGATTTTTTCAAGCGCAGCAATTTGTTGTGCGAGCGCTCATCGACGAAGGTTCCTGCCACTTCGCGTTCGGGAACTCTGGGCTGCCAGAGATTCACGGGGTAGTCTTTGCGCAAAGGAAAACCCTGAAATTCGTCGTAAAGTAAAATTCGTCGCAAGTCGGGATGATCGATAAAACGAATGCCGAAGAGATCCCATACTTCGCGTTCGAGAAAGTTCGCGCCTCGCCAAAGCGGCGTCAGCGACTCGACGGTTGGATCGCTTTCAGGCACCGGAACGCGTATCCGTAACCGTTGGTGATTCATGATAGAAAGAATCTGATATACGACCTCGAAACGCGGCTCTTTCTTTTTCCAATAATCCACCGCGGTAATATCGGACAGGAAATCGTAACCCAACTGCGTGTCGGTCTTTAAAACGAGAAAACTTGCTCGTAATCCCGAACGGTCCAGCAGCAACACATCGTCACCCTGCGCTTGCCGGACTTCTATAATCTTCGAGTCAAGTTTCTCTCGAATGTATGAAATGCGCGGATTGGCATCAGACATGAAAAATCAATCCCACTCCAGGGCGCCCTTTTTCCAGACATAGATGTAACCGACCGTCAAAATAGCCAGAAAGATCCCCATCTGCACCAGGCCAAAGATTCCCAGCTGGCGAAAGTAGATCGCCCAAGGATAGAGAAACACCACTTCCAAGTCGAAGATCAAAAATAGCATCGCAACCAAATAAAACTT
>DASXSW010000377.1:0-4180 GCA_036505755.1 Binatia bacterium
GCATAAAACGCTCTCGGGTTGTCATAGAGAATCCTTTGTCTAAGCTGCGGCGAGATATCCTCGCGCACGGTGATCGCGTTGACGAATTGATCTTCGCGCGACGGGTCACTGTGCGGATAGTCGGAACCGATGAGTAGGTGATCCTCGCCGGTGTATTTTGCTAAATACGGAATGTCTTCATCGGCCTCGCATGCCACGTAAAGCCGGTATTCTTGAAACATCTCGGCGCTCGATCCGAAGCGAAACTTATCCTTCTGCAGGCGCCGAATGATGTGAATCAAGAACGGCACCCAGCCGGCCGCGGCTTCGATGAAGCCGAAGCGCAAACCGGGGAACTGCTCCGGAATCTTATTGGCGACGATGTCGCGGAAGGCGAGCAAGGGCATCACCCGCGTGTGTCCGAAGGTATGGTTACGAGATAGTTCGAACATCTCGAGAATCGCTCTGACGCCGCAGCCGGTGTGGACGCAAATCGACAAGTCTTGTTTCTGCGCTTCCTCGTAGATCGGAAACAGATGGGGATGATCCAGCGTATAATCGCCTTCAATCCCTCGAAAGAAGATTCCCACCGCGCCGTTCCGTTTAGCCAAGCGAATTTCGTCGACCGCGTCCTTCATCGATTGGAGCGGCAGCACCGCGACCCATTTGATTCGCTGCTGCGCTTGAGCGCATGCCTGCGCGAGAAACCGGTTGTAAGCGCGACAGAGCGCGATCTCCAGTTCGCGGTCCTTGGTGTTGTAAACGAGAAACAGCGTCGGATAAACGATTTGCGCCGCCGTGTTGAGCCTATCCATATCCGCGACACGCGCTTTGATGTCGGTCATCTCACGTGACGGAACAGTGGAATCCTTGCGCCCCTCCTGCACTTTTTGTGCGGATGGCGTGACTAAAGCGAAACTTCCCTTGCCCGCCGGCTTAGGGTAGATCTCGCCGTCGATCAGCCAAAACGCGTTTCGGTTGCCAAACCAAGTATCTTCGGGCACCGACAACATCAACGGTCGGCGTGGCTGCATCGCCTTGTCCATCATCGCCCACATCGCTTCGCCTTCGGAGATATGCGTATCGGCGTCGATAATTCCTTGCATGTTTTCACCTCGGATAATAAATTTTGGCTCGGCTAATAGAAATTGTGCTCGATAGAAAGATAAAGCAGCGCGCCAAAATTGTCCGCCTTGCGATTTAGCCCGATGGGAGCCGCTGCGCCGACGACGACCTGAAGTTTCTCCTCGTTCACCACGGCGGCGCGAAAACCTGGAGACAGGATCGGCATGAATTCCCGCGTTGCCTTGCCGCGATCGTTGATGCTTTCTTCGAACGGGCCGACCCATTCGAGCATGAAATGCAAGCGCGGCAGAATTGCGAAGATAGCGCTGGCGCCGAGGTTGTAAGATACCAGCGATCTTCTCGGCGACAGCGGTCCCGTGCTGCCGTCGAGACGCGCCCGCACCCCCGGGAAGTAGGTAAGACCGAAGTTGGCATGCATCGCAAACCGCGACGCCAATTTCTTGCTGAACGGCAGGCTCCATTGATAACCCACAACGCCGTTGCCCGTGCCTCGGTCCCGATTGCCGGTTGGGAAAATCAAACTAAACCGCGGCGCGAAAGCCGGTTTCACATCATCCTCTTCCAGCGCCTGATAGCGATAATTGAGCAGAATGTCGCCGATGCCATAGATGCGGTCCGCGCCGTCGATAAAATGAGACGAGGGCACGCTGTAAGAAAGCTGGTGATCTAGAGAAAACACCGGCCACTCTTGCGTGAAGTTGAAATTCCATCCGCGATTGCGTGAATCGTTATTGTAGATGGCGGTGAAAATATGCTGCACGACTCCCGGTTCCTGATTGTAAGCCTCCTCGATCAGGAAACTGTTGTCTTCGATGACGTCGATGGGCCGCTCCTCGGCGCCACGGCTCTCCGTCGTTGCTAAAATGAAGCTGACCATCGTGGTCAGCAGGCACGTCGCCAGCGTTCTCTGCATCGAATCCTCCCCCGAGCAAAAATATGATTTCAAGGAATGTATCTCAAATCGACCAGTTGTTGAACGGTAACGCTCTTGGCCTTGGGGTTTTCTTTAGCGATCGTATCGAGAACTACTTCCATTCCTTTCAGCGTCGGCTTGCCATCGTCGGGCGTCGCCCGCAGCGAACCTTCGTACACCACCTCGCCCATCTGCCGATCGGGGAGTTTGCTCAGAAAGACGATCTTGCTGATCGCTTCCGCGCGATGTGTTTTGTAGTAGCGCACCGATTCGATGTAAGCGCGCATGAAGGACCGTACCGTTTGCGGCTGCGTTTCCAAGAAATCGTCGCGCGCGACAACGTTCACGTGCGGAAACTCGATGCCCTTTTCGATGAAGTCGAGCAAAATCCCGTAGCCCATCTTCTGCGCGACCAAGGTTTCTTCTGGGCTCAGTACCGTGGCTTGGATCGCGCCGGACCTCATCGCCACGAGCCGCGCCTGCGATCCGCCCACCTGAATGATCTGCACTTCATTCGGCGATAATGCGAATTGATTCAACGCCAACCTGACGACGTAATCCGTGTTGCTGCCAAAGCGGCTGATGCCGATCCTCTTCCCCTTCAGTTGTTCCGAGCTGCGAATCCCGCCCGTTGCCACGAACATGTAGGGCAACAAATTCGTCGCGCCGCCGATGATTTTGATCTTCGCGCCCTGAAGATACGCGTTAACCACCGGCGGACCACCGGTCATCAATAGATCGAGGCTTTTGCCGATCAGGGCTTGCAGCGACAGGGACCCTCCTGCAATGAAGATCATTTCTAGATTCAAACCATGCTTTTTAAAAATTCCCACGTCTTGGCCAAGATAAAGCGGCGCGATGCCGCCGAAGCCGTTAAAGGCGATACGAACATTGCTAATCTGGGCGCCGGCGCGAATGGGCGCGAGCACGCAACAGAGGGCCAGAAACAGTAATTGGAGAGGCGCTTTAATGTTCATCTGTCATCCCATCTCTCTAACCTTTGTAACGACTGGAACGATTGAAACGTCTGGCACAAACCGTTAGGTTCGGCCGACTTTGAACTTTTACCCTGAATGGGAGCCCCGTGCGTTAATTCCACAACGAAACCGCCATTCTCACCTTTCCAAGTTCTAGATCCGCCAGAGCTTCATTGATTTCATCGTAGCGATAACTCTTGGTGATTAAACTTTTGAGCTCGATCCGACCGAGCTTCACCATTTGAAATACCTCTTCGACGTCGTTGGCTTGGCGGCTCGAAACACCCGTAATTGTAATTTCCCGCGTGACGAAATTGCCGCTGCTGATCGTAAACGGTCCGCTACCCAAGCCTCCGATGATCGTCGCCGTGCCGCCTGGCCGAGTTGCTTGAATGATTTGATCGGAGGTCTTTGGATTGCCGATAGCTTCGAATGCCTTGTCGACGCCGCCGTCGGTGAGTTTGATCACCGATTTCACCGGGTCTTCCACAGTTGCGTTAATCGTATGAGTCGCGCCAAACTCCTTCGCCGCCTCCAACTTTTCATCGACGATGTCGACGGCGATAATCGGATAAGCGCCGAAGCATTTCAGAAATTGAATCGTATTAAGCCCGATGCCGCCGCAGCCGATCACCAGCGCTGTATCCCCCGGTTCCAAGCGACCGCGATGTTTCACAGCATTGTACGCTGTCGTGACGCGGCAACCGACGATGCTGGCCTCTTCCATCGAGATACCGTCAGGGATTTTGAACGTCATGTATGACGGCACGGATACATATTCGGCAAAACCACCGACGTTCCAGCGAGTGATAACCGTGCCGTCGGTCTTTTTCAAAGTCGGAGGCGCAGGGCGCCGCTCGCATAGGTTCTCGCGTGCGCTCAAACAGTAACGACAGCGGCCGCATTTGTAGCGCATGCCGATGATGACACGATCGCCGACCTTGAAATCTTTACAGCGCCCCCCTATCTCCTCAACGGTTCCAGCAACTTCGTGGCCGAGAATCGTCGGCGGGTTGAAGCGATTCCGTCCCTCAACGACCTTCAAATCCGTGTGGCACACTCCGCAAGAAGCGACTTTGATTAGGACATCCTCATCGCCAACGTCGGGGATGTGCAAATCGTCGATTTTCAACGGTTGGCGCGCTTCGTATAAAACAGCAGCTTTCATGAATCGTCCTTTCGTCGTACGCTGTGGAATGAAAAGAGCAACCACGGGGGTTGCCCC
>DASXSW010000378.1:0-3859 GCA_036505755.1 Binatia bacterium
GCGTTTTTCGGTGACTTGCTCGCCGGGTACCAGGGAGTCACCGCATCGACCATCAAGACTAAATCCGCTGCATCGACAAATTTTGGGTCGTGGTGCTGATAGAGCGGGTGGGTCCTTGGGAAATTCAGAAACGCCGGCCGATAGGATTCCATAACGGGAAGCGAAAACAGCTCGCACAATTCCACAAGCCGCTCGACGGCGCGCGGATCGCCGCCGGCATGCTCGGTGAGGACTATCGGATTCTTGGCGCTGGCGATCATCGCAACAGCTTTTTCGATCGCCGCGTCATCGACTGAAACGGCGCGGATCACTTCGTTAGAGCGACCGTGCTCGGCAACGTTAACCTCTTCCATCATGCATTCGAAGGGAATCCCGACCAGAACCGGTCCGGCCGGCGGTTCGAGCGCAATATGCACAGCGCGCTCAAGCGTCGGCGCCAGGAGCTCGGCGGACATGACCCGATCGGCCCACTTGACGCAACTGCGCAACAGGTCAGGAGAGCCGCCGAGGTCGGTGAGATCATGCAACCACTGCCCGCCGGGATCGGCGACTTTAGTGTTTTCGCCGTAGGCCGCGACTTCGCCGCTGATGATCACCATTGGCGTGCGCTCGTGCAGCGCGGCGCGTATGGCCATGGCCGCGTTCAATGGTCCTGCCGTGGCATGAAGCATCACCACCTGCGGTTTACCGGTGACTTTTGTGTAGCCCGCCGCCATGGCGACCGCGACGGCTTCATGCCGGCAGTTGACGTATTTCGGTTTCTGCGCTCCCTCAGCCGCCAGTTCGGCAAGCGCTTCCCAGACCGGCGGCCACTCCGAACCCGGCGAGGAAATGATATGGTCAATTCCTGTTCGTTGCATGATTTTCAACATCGCTTTTCCGCTGCGCATGAGTCGTCTCCTTATTGACTCGTTTGACGGGGTATTTTTTTTCTCATTTCAGGCAGGAAACCACTGGCTTCCAAATTTTGCACGACGGATGTGACGATCACCTGATCGAGATCCACTTCCTGAACTTTGGGATTGATGCGCGTCACAAGACGCCGCACGGTTTTCCATGCGTCGACATTCAGCGCGACGTCGAGGTTGGGCATTTGTAAGCGCGCGACTCGAGCGGCCGCATCGGCGTCTTCGTCTTTGCTCAGTCGCAGATTTTTTTTGAGTACGGCCGCCACCTCGCGCCGGTTCGCAGGTTCAAGAATGTAGATCAGCGATTCGATCAGGCCCTTGGTCAAGGCGATCATTGTCTCGGCCGTGACGGCGCTCGACTCTTTCAGCGCGCACATCACCGTCGCTTGATAGGTCAGTTTCAAAGCCCCCGCGTCAACCAAGGAGCGGGCGCCGGCGCGCTTCGCCATTTCCGAGTAACTGTAAGGGAGAATGGCCGCATCGATGTTCCCGGAAACCAGCGCCTGGGTCTGGGTGCCGGTGTCACCGATCACTCGAACATTGAGCTTGTGTTTGTCAGGATCGAGTCCGATGGCATCGAGGGCAACCATGGTGGACAACCAGGCGCCGCCGCCGATGCTCTGCACGCCGAAGGTCTTGCCGCGCAATTCCTCCAGTGAGTCGATGCCTTTCCTGACGACGAGCTCGCGCGGCAGTTTGTTGTTGCCGGCGGCAAAACATCCGAGCTTCATGCCGCTCGCCGTTGAATTTAGCGCGCTGCTTGGGGCTGCCCATACGAGCGGCGCCCCGCCGGAGGCGAGCGTCGCCATCATAATTTGACCGCTTCGGGTTTGCAGCACGCTGGCGTCAGCACCGTATTTTCTAAACAAACCCCGTTCAATACCGACCCACAACGGAGCCATGGTTTCGTTGTAGCCGCCATAGGCAATCAATAGCGGCCCTGCGGCAGGTGCTTTGACGGCGAACAGTAGAAAAACGATGAACAAGGTGCCGGAAAAAAACAGGCGCAGCACCAACATCATTGGGCAGTTCCTTTCGACATGATTCTCGGCTGCTACTACCACACCAAACTGCGTTTGCACAGTCCAGATGGTTATTGAACCCGGATTCCGCAGTTCCGGCCGACGCGATGAGCGAGGAGCAAACCTTCCGTAGCGAAGTCAATGGGTCTCTGCCCCTGAGCGGACATCGATCGGTGGTTCAAGATGAAATCTAAGACTTACAATGGTGAAGTGCGAAGTAGCGAAAAGGACTTTGAACGTTACAGTTGGGTGCCTTCGCTACTCCAGGTTTGCTCCTCGCTCAAGGGCCCATAGGTTTAATGGGGAATCCGGGTTCAAAGACACGCGTTAGACCATTGACAAGGATTGCTAGGCTAGGCATAAGATTTCGGTCGCTGTAATAATCTTCAGGTAATCGATTGTGGAGACGTCACGAGTGAAACACCGTACTCAGATTTCAGTCGTATTTGCGCTGATTGTGATGTCTCATCACACGGCGCGGAGCCAAGACTCAATCCCGTTCGTACCCTCGCCGATGCACGTCGTGCAGCGGATGCTTGAAGTGGCCGAGTTCAAGCAAGGCGATATTCTTTATGACATGGGCAGCGGCGACGGACGCATCGTCATCGAAGCGGCAAAAAAGTACGGTATCCGTGGCGTGGGCATCGATTTGAATGCGGAGCTGGTCGCCAAAGCTCGCGAGAATGCCGAAAAAGAAGGGGTAAGCCACTTGACTGAATTTCGCGCGCAGGATGGTCTGACGGTCGATATTTCCGAAGCGACCGTAGTTACGCTTTACATGTTCAAGTGGTTTAATAATGCGTTGCGTCCGAAGTTGCAGAAACTAAAACCCGGCTCGCGAGTGATCGCTCATGATTTCGACATCGATGACTGGAAACCGTCGCGAATCGAATATATACCTCCGCCCACGGACGGCACATCGGACTATGCCGAATCCCGCACGCTATATATCTGGAAAGTTGGAGAATCGCCGGCGGCTTATATTGATTAAAGGAGGGTATTGCAATGAAGGTTGCATACGATCCAACCGACCGCTTGGAAATCAATGTTTGGGACACCGAGTTTCGCCGCACGCCGACGCGGACGCTGATGGCGCGGGTTTATCAACCGAATGGAGCCGGGCCTTTTCCCGTGCTGTTGGACCTGCACGGCGGCGCCTGGAACAACCAGGACCGCAAAGCCAACGCCCCGATGGATGAGAGCTTAGCCTCAAGCGGGATCTTGGTTGTCGCCATCGACTTGACCCTCGCGCCCGAAGCGCCCTATCCTGCCTCGGTGCAGGACGCCAATTACGGCGTGCGCTGGCTCAAACACAAAGCGCGTGAGTGGAAGGGCGATCCGGAAACGATCGGCGCGCTGGGCAGCTCCAGCGGCGGGCATGTCGTCGAGCTTTGCGCCATGCGTCCGCATGACCCCTATTACAGCGTGCATACACTCGGCGAAGCTCCGCAACTTGACGCCACCTTGAATTACGTCGCGACCCGCTCGCCGGTGAGCGATCCCTATGCCCGCTACTTGAACGCCGAAAAGTTGGGGCGCGACGAGATGGTGCAAAACAGCAAGACTTATTTTAATCCGTGGGACACGATTCACGACGGCAATCCGCAAGAAATCCTCGACCGCGGCGATCAGGCAAAGCTGCCGCCGCTGCTGATTATGCAAGGCGAGCTCGACGACAATGTCCGGCCGGCGGTGCAGGAGAAATTTGTCACGTCGTATCGCGCCGCGGGCGGCGAGTGCCAGTATGAAGTCTTCGCAGGTTGCGAACACCTATGGATTCGCGAGCCGGGGCCGCAGACCGATCGTGCCTACGCCACGTTAAAAACGTTCATCGCGCGCCAGCTGAGCACGAAACGGCTGGCGGCGTGAGCGAGGGGAGCGAGGGATTAGGGTCCAGATTTGGATGTAGAAAGCGCAGCGCGGCGAAGC
>DASXSW010000379.1:0-8718 GCA_036505755.1 Binatia bacterium
GCTCGACCGCGTAATCGAGAGGCTCACTGTGCTTGAGAAATCGTTGAATTCTTTCCTCAAACTCTTCGAGTTCTTCCGGGCCGGTGGCGTTGTTGAGCGACAGCATCGCCATGGTGTGCTGGACGGTGGAAAATTTCTCCAGGGGCGGCGCGCCGACCTTTTGCGTCGGTGAGTCCCGCGTGGCCAGTTCGGGATGCTCTTTTTCCAGGGCCACCAGCCGGCTAAATAGCCGGTCGTATTCGGCGTCAGTGATCAGCGGATTGTCGAGAACATGATACTGGTAATTGTGTTTGTCGATCTCTCGACGCAATTCGAGGATGTCATTCTCAGCGCGGTCGCGGGATGTTTTGGCCATAGCGTTTAAGTGTTTGAAAGGTGTAAAATAGAGGTCCTAAGCAGCCTCCGAAAAAAAAGTTACCACAGTCGACTAGGCGAATGAAGCTAACCCGCACGCTACGTTGACCCCCTAAGGCCGTTATGTTAACCATCCAATTAATGCGTATGCGCTCGATTCGGACGGTGGTTTTTGTTGCTATTTTGTCGGGGTGCGCCACCGCCGTACCCGAGCTAAAACCAGCCACTGGTGAACTAGCCTGGGTTCCGGAACCGCCCTTTCGCAACCACCAAAAGATCGAAATTCCCGCCGAGGCGCAAGCCTACAGTCATTTTCTCAAGGCGCAAATGCTGCTCGGCGACGGTGAGTTCGAACCGGCGCTCAAGGAATTTGAAGCCGCGGCACAGGCCAGCCCGGGAGACGCGTTTTTGCGTTTTCGCTTGGCGGCGCTGTACCTGCGCAAGGGCGATCTCAAGAAAGCCTTGGAGGAGGCGGAAGCCGCGGCCAAGCTGGACCCCAAAACCGTCGACCATCACTTGCTTCTCGCCGGCCTGTATTCGTCCTTGGGTGACAATCAAAAGGGACTCAGTGAGTACAATGAAGTGCTTGCGCTCGACCCGAATAATCAGGAAGCGCTGCTCTATCTCGGTGCCTTGTACCTGCAAATGGAAGATTATGCGCGGGCGACGCAGCGGTTAGAACAGCTTTTGAAGAGCACCCCGGATTCGGCCCTTGGTCACTACTATCTTGGTCGCGTGCGTGCCCGCAGCAAGCTCTACCTTGCCGCCGAGCAGAGCTACCGCAAGGCGCTGGAGCTCAATCCCAAGTCCGAAGCCGTGTTGCTGGATTTGGCCCTGGTTTACGAGCTCCAGGGAAAAACCGAGGATGCGATCCAAACCTACCAGCGTTTGCTGCAGGTGAACGCGCAGAACGTTTGGGCACGCAAACGTCTGGGCGAGCTCTACGTCGGCCAAAACAAGCTCGACGAAGCCTTGCGCCAGTTTGAATCTCTCGAAGGCGCCGAGACCGACCCGCGCGAGACCCGGATCAAGATCGGGCTGATATCCTTCGAAAAGGGCGATTTTGAACGGGCGGCAACGGAGTTTAATCTGGTCTTGGCGGGCGACCCGGATAATGATCGCGCGCACTACTATCTCGGCGCGACCTACGTTGAACTAAGGGCCGACGATAAGGCGCTGGAAGCGTTCGAGCGCGTGCCGGAGAAGAGCGAGCTATTTATCGATGCTCGCGTTCAAGCCGCGTATCTTTATGATCGCAAAGAGCAAATCCCAAAGGCCATCGAGGTTTTGCAACCGGCCTTGAAAAAGCGCAACGACCGAAAAGAAATTTACGCGTTTCTAAGCGCGCTTTATCGCAAGACCAAGGAGTATCCCAAAGCGATCCAGTCGATGGAACGGGTCGTGGTGCTCGATCCCAAGAGCGATGAGGCACATTTTCAACTGGGCGCGCTCTACGATGAGAACAAAAATAAAGACAAATCGATTGCCAGCATGAAGAAAGCGATCGAGCTCAACCCGAAAAATGCCGCTGCGCTCAATTATCTCGGCTACACCTGGGCCGAGATGGGCGTGCAACTAGAGGAAGCCGAAGACTTGATTCAGCGCGCGCTCAAAATTCAACCCAACGATGGGTTCTATATCGATAGCTTGGGCTGGGTTTACTATCAGAAGGGCGATTATCCCAAGGCCGTGGAGCAGCTTGAGCGCGCGGTTGAGATCACGGTCGATGATCCGACGATTATCGAACACTTGGGTGACGCTTACGAAAAGGCCGGCAAGCCCGATAGCGCATTAATGCGCTATCGCGACGCGTTGAAACGGACCAAAGAAAACGACCAGATCAAACGCATCCGCGACAAAATCCAGCGCCTGGAGAAAAAAGTTTGACCCCGTCCCTCAAGCGGCCATTGGCCGTCTCCTTTCAGTCATTCAAATTTACTATTCTGGCGGCAGTCGTATTCGGACTGACCGGTTGCGCGACGGTCTCGCCGCCACAGCCCCAGCTTCCCGCGCCAAAGTGGGAGTCGAGCGAAATGATCAAGTCGCTCACCCAGCGACGCGAGCAGTTTCGCTCGCTGCGCGCACTTGCACAGATCGACTATGCCGGCCCGGACGGCAAACACGGCTTTCAAGAAGCGGTGGTCATCCAACGGCCGGATCGCTTACGCCTGGAGACCCTGAGCTACCTCGGCGCGATTCTCATTGTCACCGCCAACGACAAAGAGATCGTCGGTTATCATCCGCGCGAGGGAGTCTTTGTGCGCGGTCGGCGCTCGAAGGAAAATTTGCTTCGCTATACAAAGATACCATTGGAGCTCGATGAAATTACCTCGCTCTTGGTTGGCTTGCCGCCCGTGGAGCCGTTGGCACCCTGGAAACAAGATGGAAACACTCTGATATTCTCGCCGGATGGGCGCAAGAAGGATGCACTCGCGTTCGAATCACAGCAGCCCGTACCGACAAAATGGGAACGTTTTAACGCTGGCGGCGCTGTCGAATTGAGCGCCCGGTTCTCGGATTATGTCTCGACTTCCGCGGGGCTCTTCCCGTCAAAGATTAGCATCGAGGCTCCGTTACAGAAAAAGAAACTCGAGATTCGCTATCAGGAACCCGAGCTCAACGGCAAGATCCCGTCCGATCTTTTCACCCAACAAAAACCCGCCCATGCTCAGGAAGTGCCGATCGAGGCGATCGGCAGTTGAGCCATGCTTCCCCGCGGTTGGCCATGGATGCTTCCGCTGCTATTGCTGCTCGGCTGCGGCGATAAGACCGAAGTAAGAGTATCCGACGCGACCCCGGCGGCTGACGCAAAAGATGCGGGGGCGCCGGTTACGGGCGACTGGCTGGTGATTCACAGCTTGAGTGACCCGGAGCAGCTCAATCCGTTGACGTCCAACGACGCCTCATCGAGTGAAGTGCTTGGATTTGTCTTCGAAAGCCTGCTGACGCGCGAACCGCGCACTTTAGAGCTTAAGCCATTAGTTGCCACAGCGCGTCCCGAGATCTCTCAAGACAAGCTGACCTATACATTCAAGATTCGAAAGGATGTACGATTTCAGGACGGTCGCCCGCTTACAGGTGAGGATGTTCTCTTTAGCGTAAAGGCGATCAAGTGCCCCTTTGTCAACGCACCGTTTCTTCGCGTCTACTTCAACTCCCTTATCGACGCCGAGCTTATCGATCCCCATACCGTTCGATTTGTAACTAAAGAGCCTTACTTCCTCAATGAGAGTGTGTTGGGCGGTATTTTATTGATGCCGCGCCATTATTACGATCCGGAAAACCTCTTACAACGACTGACGGTGCGAGACCTAACCCGAGATCCGGAGAAATTACCAAGCGAGGCAAAGAAATTCGCCGATCAGTTCAACCGAAATTTTAACCGCAACCCCTTAGGCTCTGGCCCGTACAAGTTCGGCGATTGGAAGACCGGTCGTGAGATTGAGCTATTGCGCGATTTGAATTACTGGGGTAACGGCAAAGAAAGCATCGACCAGCCTCATTTGGATCGCCTAAAGTTTCGAGTCGTTAACAACATGGATGCCGCGTTGGTCAGGCTAAAGAGCGGCAGCCTCGACTTCATGGAAGCCCTGCAGCCGGTGCAGGTTGTCAGAGGCACCAACAGTGAAAGATTCAACCGGGAATTCAAAAAATACGAATACTATGCCCCAACATATACTTATATCGGATGGAATAACGAGCATCCAATCTTTCGGGATAAACGAGTCCGGCAAGCCATGACTTATTTGACGGACCGAAAACAGATCGTCAAAAGCGTGCTCTTTGGTCTTGGCGAGGTGGTCGACAGCCACATCTATTTCTTCCGTCCCGAGTATGACAAAAGCCTGAAAAGCTATCCTTTTGATCCGCAAAAGGCGCTAGCTTTGCTTAACGAAGCGGGATGGCGAGATTCCGATGGCGACGGTGTACTCGACAAAGTGATCGACGGCAAGAAGGTTCCGCTGCGTTTTGAAATCAAAGTCAACAGCGGCAACGCCGTGCGCAAAAGTGTAGCACTGGTGCTGTTGGACGAGCTAAAAAAGCATGGCATCGCCGCGAGCGTTCGAGAGCTGGACTGGACCATTTTTCTCAATGACGTTAAGAATCATCAATTCGACGCTGTCGTGCTGGGCTGGCAGATGTCGACGACCGAGCCCGATGCCTATCAGGTATGGCACTCGTCTCAAGCAGCCAACAAGGGTTCGAACGCAATCAGTTACAAGAACGCTCGCGTGGACGAGATATTGGAAGCTTACCGGCGCGAGTTCGACCCGCAGAAGCGAATCCAGATGTACAAAGAATTCCAGGAGATCATACACGACGAACAGCCCTACACGTTTCTCTACGTAGGCAAACGGGTTTCCGCGGTTCATCGTCGTTTCCAGGGTGTCGAGGTTTTCCCCGACGGGCTCCGCCCGATTGACTGGTGGGTGCCCGTGGCACGGCAAAAATACGCCAACACGGTTACCGCGCAATAACCATCACATCATGGGCGCTTACTTGCTCCAACGAACGTTACTGATGGTTCCGACGTTCATCGGAATCACGCTTATTGGCTTTCTAATCATGCGACTAGCGCCCGGTGATCCTGCCGAGCTGCGTGCAGCGGGCGGTCTCGGCGCGGCGGCTGGCGGCGGTATCTCCGTCGAGAAGCGCGGCTCCGTGGACGAGGCGATGGCCCAGTGGCGCGCACAATACGGTCTCGATAAACCGCTCCATGTGCAGTACCTGGTATGGATGAAGAACCTTTTGACCCTCAACTTCGGCGAATCTTTCAAGGACAATCAGTCGGTCTGGGGCAAGATCGCCGAACGATTGCCGGTGACGGTCAAATTGAATGTTTGGTCGATCCTTGTCGTCTACATGGTTGCCATCCCGCTGGGGATCTATTCCGCAACTCATCCGAATTCCTTCGCCGATCAGGTCACGACGTTAACCGCTTTTGTCTTGTTCGCCGTGCCGTTGGTGTGGGCGGCGACCATGGCGATCGTTTTCATCTGCGGCGGCGATTTCTACTATCTGTTTCCTCCCGGCGGGCTTGAGTCGCTCGACTTTTCCGATAATTGGTCCATCTGGAAGAAAATCACCGACCACACCTGGCATTTGTTCCTGCCGGTGGTCTTGCTTTCCTACGACGGCTTCGCGGGCTTGTCGCGCTACATGCGGGCGAGCATGCTGGAAGTCTTGCGGCAGGATTATGTTCAGGTTGCGCGTGCCAAGGGACTGCAAGAAAAGCTCGTCATTTACAAGCATGTTCTGCGCAATTCGTTGATTCCCCAAGTGACGATATTGGCGTCGATACTTCCAGGTTTGATCGGTGGCAGCATCATCATCGAAACGGTCTTTTCTATTCCCGGTTTAGGCCAACTCGGATTCGAGTCCGTGCTCGCGCGCGATTATCCCACCGTGATGGCGCTGTTTACGGTGAGCGCGGTGCTGACGCTTATTGGTATCTTGATCTCTGATATTCTTCTTTCCGTGGTGGATCCGAGAATCGTCTTTGGTCGCAGACTGCAATGAGTACGAATCCATCGAGCGCTGCTTCTTTCAATGCGGCCGCGTTAGAATCATCGTCGGACGCCGCCGCAACCACAGGCGGGCTCTGGTCGGATGTATGGCGACGATTCAGGCGCAATCCGATCGCTTTAGCGGGTTTCTGCGTTGTCTTTTTTCTGGCGCTGATGGCGCTGTTCGCCGATTTCATCGCCAACGATAAGCCGTACTATCTGGAATACCGTAACAAGACATACTTCCCGATCTTTAGGAGCTACATTGTCGGCGCCAAGCTCGGCCATTGGCCGGTGGAATTGCTAAACGTGGATTTCAAGAAGCTCGAAGGTGCCAAGGCAATTTTTCCACCGATTCCGTACCGGCCGACCAACATCAACCTGCTCGAGCCTCTCGAACCCCCGTCCGCGAAGCACTGGTTCGGCACTGATAAATTGGGACGCGATATCATGGCGGGCATGATTCACGGCTCGCGGATTTCGCTTTCCATCGGATTTATCGCGGTTGGGATCGCGGTCATGATCGGCGTCATCCTGGGAGCGATCGCCGGTTACTTTGGCTCGTGGGTCGATCTTGTGATCTCGCGTTTATTCGAAGTCATGCTGTCGATTCCGACTTTCTTTCTCTTGATCACGATCGCCGCCCTCTTGCCGCCGAGCATCTATCTCACGATGCTCATCATCGGCGCGACGAGTTGGGTCGGGATCGCTCGTTTCACGCGCAATGAATTTTTGCGGATCAGGAATTTGGATTATGTCACTTCGGCAATCGCGCTTGGAGTTACCGACCGAAAAGTCATGTTCAAGCACATTCTCCCGAATGCTTTGGCTCCGGTAATTGTTTCGGTTGTCCTCGGCATCGCCGGCGCGATTCTAGTCGAATCCGCGTTAAGTTTCCTCGGCATCGGCGTGCCCGCCGAGCTGGTGACGTGGGGTTCCATCCTGCACGAGGCAAGCACTACGACGTTTGCCTGGTGGCTCGCGGTGTTTCCGGGATTTGCGATCTTCATCACTGTCCTCGCCTACTATCTCGTCGGCGAAGGATTGCGCGAAGTGCTCGATCCGCGCCTGCGAGGCTTGCGCTAATCGCGTCTTTTCTGTTAACTCGGTCCAAGCTAATTCAAGTCTGTTTCGGAGAAGCTTATATGAAGCGCTCGAGCAGCCTCGCCTTGATGCTGGCCACTTTGTTGTTTCCACTCGCGTCACCGGCGCAGTACAACAAGCCCATCTATGTTTCATTACCAGGCCCCGGCAACGTGCAACACCTGGCGTATTACGCGGCGAAGGAGAAGAAGTTCTATGAAGAGATGGGTTTGACCAACGTCAACATCGTCGTGCTCCGCGGCAACGCGATGAACGTACAGGCTTTGCTCTCCGGCAGTGTTCATTACTCGTCGGCTTTCGGTCCGTCGATGCACGCGATGTTCAAAGGCGAGCAGATTCGCGTTCTATTGCAGATCTTCAACCAGATTCCATTCGGCCTAATCACTCGGCCCGACGTTAAACGATTGGAGGACCTAAAAGGCACGAAGATCGCCGTGACCTTCGGGGGCTCGACCTACAGCGTGTTGCAAGCGCTGTTGGTCAAATACGGTTACAACGAGAAGTTCGCTGAGTATCTGAACATCCCCGACAACGAAGGGAAAGCCGTTGCTTTGGTTCAAGGAAGAGCTGCGGCGGCATTATTTTCACCGCCGACGGATCGCCCGTTGTTGAAAGCAGGATTCAAACGCCTTCTCTACATGGGCGATGAATTCAAAAACGTTCCCTTTAGCGCGTTGCAGGCGATGAACAAACAGGTTCAGGAGGAGCCGGAGATGACGCAGCGGATGGTCAATGCGGTCATGAAGGCGCTTTACTGGATTCGCGCCAACCGCGAGGGCTCCATCGACATCATTATGAAGGCCGGCAGGATGCATGAACGGGAAATCGCCGCGTCGCTCTACGATCTGGTGCGCGACGCTTATGTTCCTGCGCTTAGCGCGGAGGGACTCTACAAGCGCGCCGAGTTGGAATTCGCCATTTTAAAGGAAAAGCCAAACTTTAAGCCCGAGCAGTTCGTCGACGATCGGTTCTACAAGACAGCATTGAAGGTTCTCGCGAAGGAACCGGGCGCAAAATTGTAAAAGGAGGCAAATCCATGGCGGAAAAAACACTCGAGGAAATCAAAGCGGATATTTTGCATCGCGCGGGGCGAATTAATCCCTTCGAGCGGGTGAAAAAAGAAGACGTGGAACGGGTGGTCAAGAACATCACCAGCCTCGATCCTGATCTTTGGGGGAAAGAATGGGGCAAGCTCGGACTCAAGTATGAAGCCGCGGCTGAAGAGCAGGAAAAATCTGGCAAGAAAAAAGACGCCGGCGAGACGTATTATCTTGCCTATGAATATTACCGCATCGGACGCTACCCCGTGCCGAGCAGTCCGGAAAAAATGAGTTGCTACAAAGGCGCGCTCAGGACTTTTTTAAAAGCTGCGCCGACCATGGACCCGCCGCTGGAGCGAATCGAGATTCCCTTCGAAGGGAAAAAAGTTGTCGGCTACCTTCAGATACCCAGAGGCGTGAATCACCCGCCGGTGGTGATGCATTGGGGTGGCGTCGATGGATGGAAAGAGGACCGCCGGACTAATAACGACGTCCTGCTCAAGATGGGCCTCGCTTGTTTCACCATCGACATGCTGGGCGCCGGTGAGAATCCTTGTCTCGGCAACGATCCGCGCGCGGAGCGGACTTTTTCCGCGGCGATGGATTATCTCGAAACCCGCGGCGACATAGACGGCAAACGGATCGCCTGCATGGGCGGCAGCTTCGGCGGCTATTGGGCGGCGAAGCTCGCCCATACCGAGCCCAAGCGGCTG